>JAZQNZ010000190.1:0-4175 GCA_045627665.1 Oscillospiraceae bacterium | reverse complement strand
CGGGCGCATCTATGCCGCAGACACGAACACCAACGTTCTGCCCAGTATGCACGTGATCGGCTCGGTGGCCGCAGCGCTGGCGGCCTGGCACAGCAAGCCGATGAAACGCTGGCGCTTCATTCCCGTCATCGCCGCGTTTCTCGCAAGCATCTCCACCGTGTTCGTCAAACAGCACTCCGCGCTGGACATTTTTGCGGGACTTGCCGTATGCGTCCCGCTGTGGTTCTGGCTTTACCGCAAAAAGGAATGAGGAAGCGGAGCTTCCTCATTCCTTTTGTGTTTTTTCCTGATGTTCAGTATGAATCGTACTACGCCGCAAAATCGACGAATGCGATGTCCATATCGCAGCGCCCGCTGATGCCGGCAACGCTGCCGCTGGAGCCGTACTGCCACATCTGATAGTCATAGATGTACTTCGGCGCCTCATGGTAATATGCCAGCCACTCCGGGTAGTTCTGGTACAGGGAAAGGTCAAGGCTCAGATATGCCATCGAGACATTGAAGTAAGTCATCGGCGTGTAGCCGGCAGCGGCGACCGTGTCGCAGAAGACCTTTGTGCATTTTCCCACGGAGCGCCAGTTCGGCGTCTTACTGCGGGAGCCGGTGTTGGTCATCTGCTCCCAGTCAAAAACGACCGGGAAGGTAATGTCGTACCCGCGGATCAGCTCCAGCGTATACTCTGCCTCCTCCAGCGCTTCTTCCTCGTTCAGCGCCTGCGAGAAGAAATAGACGCCGACGTCAAGCCCTGCGGCAAGCGCGCCCTCAATGTTGGCACGGTAGCACTCATCCTCGCCGAGCGCACCCTTGCTGTAGCCGCGGTAGCCGCAGCGGATTATCGCAAAGTCGATCCCGTCGGCGGCGACCTTCTGCCAGTCAATATCGCCCTGGTGGTAGCTGACGTCGATACCGTAGCGGACGGTGCAGTCCGTTCCGTCATAGTAAACGCGGCCGTTTGCGCCGGTGCGGAAGGCGCTCGTATCATAGCTGTTGAAGTTCAGGTCAAAATCAATGGGCACGCGGTTGTAACCCACAAAAACGAAATGCTCCTCCACATAGGCTCTCACGCGCGTCAGCACGGCGCAGATCTCGGCGCGGCTGATCTTGTCCGCACCCTTGAAATTGCGGTTGCCCGCCGCGTCGAAGCTGCCCTCCATGATGCCCGCCGCATACAGCGCAGCGGCGGAGGCGCGGCTGGAATCCGCATACGGGCTCTTCCCGCCGGTGCGCAGATCCAGCTCCATCGCCGCCGCGGTCAGATCCGCGATCTCGTTGCGGGTGATGGGGCGGTCAAGATCCTGATTGACGCTGCCGCTGAAATAGCCCTTTTTCACGGCGAAATTGAAATATCCCTGCGCCCAGTGCGGCTTTTTCTCTGCACCGCTCTCCGTGTCAGGCGGAGCCTGCTCGGCAAAGCCGGAAGCGAGGACGATGAGCTTCAGCGCTTCGCCCCATGTGACCGTTTTCTCCGGGCCGAAGGTGCCGTCCGGGTAGCCGTTGACAACGCCGGCGTCCGCCAGATCGTTGACATAGGGCGCAAACCACCTGCCGTCCGGAACGTCCGGAAAAACGCTGTACGGCTCGGCCGGTTCGGCGGGCGCGGGCTCCGCCGGAGGGGTCTCCTCTGTCGGTGCGGACGGCTGCTCGGGCGCGGGTTCCGCCGCGGGAGTTGTGCTCCATACGGCGGTGACGTTCAGGTTTTCGGAGACAATGTCGGTCGTTTTCAGCACCATGCCGGAGACTGTCTGCCAGCCGGCGAAGTAATATCCGCTGCGCGTCGCCTTCGGCAAAACGCCGTAGGGCGCGCCGCTGCGGTAGACCGTCACGTCGCTCAGCTCGTTCTCGCCGCCGTTGGCGTCCAGCACGAGCCAGTTCCACCCGTCCGCTGTGTGGGAATAGTCGTCATCCAGAAACATTTTCGTTTCCATGATGCGGCGCTGCAGCGCGACGGAATTCACCTTGCCGCCGACATGGCACCATGCGGCAAACGCCGCGCCGATCTGCTGGTCGGTGTAATTTTCGATGCCGTTGATGAGATAGTCCGGCAGACGGTTGCCCGCCTTCAGCCACGACGGGCCGAGCGCGTAGCTCATGGCGCACATCGCGTCAAACTGCCCCTGCGTCACGGTGATGCCGTACTTTTTCAGGAAGCGGTTGTTGACGTCGTCGGCAAAAAGCTGCATCTTCTCGCGCAGAAGCGCCTCCGCGCCCTCCTCCGTGATGCCGTTCGGGTAATCCAGAGGATTGCAGGCACAGCCGTAGCCGATATACCAGCCGGAGGGGTCGGCGTAAGGCTTTTCTCTGAAGCCCTCGCCCGCCTTGATGTATTCCACAAGGTCGTCGGAAAACGCCATCTCCGTATAGGCGGCGCCCGCTGCGGGATACACGCCCAAAAGCAGCGCCAAAGCCAGTATCATACACAAAAGGTGTTTTTTCATGCTGATCTCTCCTTTTGTCCCCCATTATCCATGAAAATGCATCAAATTACAATCACATTTCTTCCACTTCTCATTTCGCGGAATATCTGCTATACTAATACTGTTATCTGATAAATAATCAGGCATTTTTGATCATCAACAGCGAATGAACGGAGGCATTTCCATGAAAATGCTGACTGTGGGCATTCTGGCCCACGTGGATGCCGGAAAAACCACACTGAGCGAGGCGATGCTGTATCGCAGCGGAAAACTGCGGCAGCCCGGCCGCGTTGACCACGGCGACACCGCGCTCGACACCCATGACCTTGAGCGCCGCCGCGGCATCACCATCTTTTCCTCGCAGGCTGTGCTGGATCGCGGGGATACGCGCATCACGCTTCTGGACACGCCGGGTCACGTCGATTTTTCGGCAGAGATGGAGCGTACGCTGCAGGTACCGGACTGCGCCGTGCTGGTGGTCAGCGGCAGCGACGGCGTTCAGGCGCACACGGAGACGCTCTGGCGGCTGCTGGCGCGCTATGACATTCCGACGTTCGTATTCGTGACCAAGATGGATCTTGATGCGGCGGACAAGGCCGCGCTGCTTGCCGACCTGACAAAGCATCTTGACGATAAAATCCTCGATTTCACCGTCCGTCCCGCAGACGAGGAGCTTGCCATGTGCTCCGAGGCGCTGCTGGAGAAATATATGGACAGCGGCAGCATCGACGATGCGGACGTTGCGCAGCTCATTGCGCAGCGCGCGCTGTTCCCCTGCTTTTTCGGTTCGGGGCTGAAGCTGGAGGGCGTGGACGAGCTTTTAGACGGACTTTCCGCCTATGCTCCCGTGAAGTCATGGCCCGCCGAATTCGGCGCGCGGGTTTTCAAGATCACGCGGGACGCCAAAGGCGAGCGTCTGACGCATCTGAAGGTGACGGGCGGCAGTCTCGCCGTGCGCAGCTGCGTTGCCTACACCGCCGCCGACGGGAAAGAGACGGAGGAAAAGGTCACCGGCATCCGCATCGTCAGCGGAGCGAAATTCGAGACCGCAGAGCGTGCGGAGGCCGGCTGCGTCTGCGCCGTGACGGGACTGTCGCGCACCTTTGCGGGACAGGGGCTCGGTTTTGAGCCGGACGCGCCCGTTCCGCTGCTCGCGCCCGCGCTGACTTACCGTGTCCTCCTGCCCGACAGTGTGGACGACAAAACCGCCATGCCGAAGCTGAAAGCGCTGGAGGAGGAAGACCCGCTTCTGCACTTTGTCTGGAATGCGCATCTGCAGGAGATCCACGTTCAGCTCATGGGCCGGGTGCAGATCGAAGTTCTGCAGAGCATCATCTCCGAGCGCTTCGGGATGGATGTGCGCGTGGATGCGGGACATATTCAGTACAAAGAGACGATCGCCGCGCCGGCGGAGGGCGCGGGACACTATGAGCCGCTGAAGCACTATGCGGAGGTGCATCTTCTGCTGGAGCCGCTGGAGCCGGGGCGCGGTCTGGAGTTTGAAACGGACTGCCCGACGGATGCGCTTGACCTCAACTGGCAGCGTCTCATTCTGACGCACCTTGCCGAAAAGCAGCATCTCGGCGTCCTCACCGGGTCGCCGCTGACCGATGTGCGCATCACGCTGCTCGCAGGGCGTGCGCACTTAAAGCACACCGAGGGCGGCGACTTCCGGCAGGCGACCTACCGCGCCGTGCGGCAGGGACTGATGAAGGCGCAGAGCGTTTTGCTGGAGCCTTATTACAGCTTCCGTCTGGAAGT
>JAZQNZ010000189.1:0-3902 GCA_045627665.1 Oscillospiraceae bacterium | reverse complement strand
AACGGCAAGGTGGAGGGCTGGCACTGCTTCGACGAGGAGTATGAGATGTATTCCAGCCGCTTCCCCCGCCCGGAGGACGCCATCTGCGGCGACGATCCCATGATGATGATCTTCACCTCCGGCTCCACCGGCTATCCCAAGCTGGCGTGCCACAACTGCCGCTATCCGCTGGGCCACTTTGTCACCGCCCGCTACTGGCACTGCGTTGACCCGGACGGCCTGCATCTCACCATCTCCGATACCGGCTGGGCCAAGGCCATGTGGGGCAAGCTGTTCGGCCAGTGGCTCTGCGAGGCTGCCGTGTTTGTCTACGACTTTGACCGCTTCTCCGCGGACGACATCATGCCGATGTTCAAGAAATACAACATCACAACCTTCTGCGCACCCCCGACGATGTACCGTTTCTTCATCAAGGAGGATCTGAGCAAATACGATCTGAGCAGCATCAAGCACGCATCCACCGCCGGCGAAGCCATGAACCCCGAGGTGTTCACCCGCTTCCGAGAGGCGACGGGGCTTTCCATCATGGAGGGCTTCGGTCAGACGGAGAGCACCGTCATCATCGGCAACTTTGTCGGCATGAGCCCGAAGATCGGCGCGATGGGCAAGCCCAACCCGCAGTACGACGTGGAGCTCATCACCGCGGACGGCAAGCCTGCCGCCGCCGGTGAAGTCGGCGAGGTCTGCATCTTCACGGGCGACGGCGCGCCCTGCGGCCTGTTCGCCGGATACTATGAAAACGAGGAAGAGACGAACGCCTGCTGGCACGACAACTACTACCACACCGGCGACCTTGCATGGCAGGACGAGGACGGCTATTTCTGGTATGTCGGCCGCGCGGACGACGTCATCAAGTCCTCCGGCTACCGCATCGGGCCGTTTGAGATCGAAAGCGTTATCATGGAGCTGCCGTACGTCCTCGAATGCGGCGTTTCCGCCGCGCCGGACGAGATCCGCGGCCAGGTCGTCAAGGCCAGCATCGTGCTGGTAAAGGGCAAGGAGGGCAGCGAGGAGCTCAAAAAGGAGATCCAGAACTACGTCAAAAAGCGCACCGCACCCTACAAGTACCCCCGTATCGTCGAGTTCCGCGAGGAACTGCCGAAGACGACCAGCGGCAAGATCATCCGCAGCAAGCTGTAATACTAAAACCTGATAAAAATGTTGAAAACATTTTTATAGCCGCCGCAGCGGCGTAGGTTTTGCATAAGACGCCTTTTGCAATGGCAACCGTGCGTCAGCGCGGCGCTTAGCCATTGCAAAAGCTCTGATTAAAATGAACATTTTAATCAGAAAAGAGTATAAATATCGGATGCACACATAAAAAAGGAAGCGCCCGGGGCGCCAATGTCATTAAGTTAACGCTTTTGACGCCAAACAAAAAAGTACCCAGCCCGTTTTGAATGGGTTGGGTACTTTTTCGCGCCAGTGGCATTATAACAACATTCACTTTCAGCTCGACAAGCCGGGATTTGTTTTAAAGCGGAAAATTATGCTATATACTCAGCAAGTGCCTCCACAAATGTAAATTTGCTACCGTTTCTTAGCATTAAGAATCCTTTGACAATTAGCACCGAAAAGCAAATGATTCCTGCATATGGCTGTCTGGTGAGAATAAACACTGTAGCACAGATAACCATCAATATCATCCCGATAACGTTTCTATGTCTGCTCCAAACAGGCTGATCCATACCGCTTATGACCACTCCGAAAATCCCATTTAGTACAGTCATAATAACCAGACCAAAAAACAGATACTTGATCCATTGCTGAATCCCTGTAAGTGACAGAAGTGATACTGCAGATGGAGAACTCGTCCCGTTTCCAAATACCGGAATAAACAATAGTAGTCCAACAAATACATCTAAAAGACTGCAAATATGTGCGATAAGTTTATGTAAGGAGCTTTCTTTATCATCTTTTGCAGTCCATACTGTAAAGGCAATAAGCAGTGCAGTTCCCGTGAATAATTTCTTCTTGTTTTTCATATTTCATTTATCCTTTCGCTTTTCCCAAGATAAAACGAAAGTATCAAATGAATAAAATCAAAACAAGAAACGCTCTGTCACATGATTGATACGAGTAGTATCATCCGATAAATCAGGTTTGTCTCTATACCGCACAGACGAAAAACCGTCCGAAGGTTCCCGTACCTGATTATAGCAATTCAGCTTATGATTTCAAGACCCTGTCCGATCGGCCCTCAAGATCCCGTTTCGTTCATCAAATCTTTACAAATTTCCCTCTACCTAAATTGACAGGGCAGAAAACAACACAGCCGTTAAGAGAACGAGAGTACCACTCTCGCCCTTAACGGCTGCACTGTTAGCTAAATTTAATGACATTGCCCGGGGCGCTTCCTTTTTTATGTGTGAGCAGTATCAGGTTTCTTCCATCTTTTTATACTTTTCGTAGCGGCTTGCGGCGTCAGCCTTGCCGACGGCAAAGAGCGCTTCCGCGTTTTCGGGGAAAGAGCGGCGCAGCGAAGCATAGCGGGTCTCGCCGTCGAGGAATTCGGTGAAGTCCATGTTCGGAGCCTTGCTGTCAAGCTGCAGCGGGTGCGCCTTCGTCGGATCGTGACGGTAGAGCAGCCAGTAGCCGCTGTCCACCGCGGGCTTCATCTCCTCCTGCACGCGCGCCATGCCGTTTTTGATGCCGTGGGAGGCGCAGGGGGTATAGGCAATGATGACGGACGGGCCGTTGTAGGCTTCCGCTTCCTTCAGCGCACGGATGAGCTGGTTGGGATCTGCGCCCATGGCAACCTGCGCGACATAGACGTTGCCGTAGGTCATCATGATCGCGCCCAGATCCTTCTTGCGGCTGCGCTTGCCGGCTGCGGCAAACTGCGCCACGGCGCCGATGGGCGTCGCCTTGCTGCTTTGTCCGCCGGTGTTGGAATAGACCTCCGTGTCCACGACAAAGACGTTGACGTTCTCACCGCTTGCAATCACATGGTCGAGGCCGCCGAAGCCGATGTCGTAGGCCCAGCCGGCGCCGCCGTACATCCAGAAGGTTTTCTTTGCGAGCTGATCGCGCGCGGCAAGGATCTCCTGCGCGGCGGCGCTGCCGTCGGTCTCCAGTGCGGCGATGAGCGTGTCGGACGCAGCGCGGGAGGCGTCAAAATCGTCAAATGCGTCAAGCCAGTCGGTGCAGGCGTCCTTCAGAGCGCCGGACGCGGTCTGCGCAAGAGCCTCCACCTGCATCTTTACCCGTGCGCGCTGCTGGCGGACGGAGAGGAACATACCGAGACAGAGCTCGGCGTTGTTTTCAAACAGGCTGTTTGTCCATGCCGGGCCGAAGCCGCGGGCGTTCGTTGTGTAGGGGATGCCGGGCATTGCCGCGCCCCATGCCTGGGAGCAGCCGGTGGCGTTTGCCCAGTAGACACGGTCGCCGAAAAGCTGCGTCATCAGCTTGGCATACGGCGTCTCGCCGCAGCCGGCGCAGGCGGCGGAGAATTCCAGCAGCGGCCGGCGGAACTGGCTGCCCTTGACCGTCCAGCGGTCAAACTTTTCGCCCTTGTCGGAGACGGTGAGAGCAAAGTCCCAAAGCTGCTTCTTTTCCTCGGTAAGCGCAACGGGCACCATTTCCAGCGCGTCTGCAGGACAGCACTGGGCGCAGCTTCCGCAGCCGGTGCAGTCAAAGTCGGAGACGGCGAGGGCAAAATGCAGTCCCTTCGCAGCGCCGTTTGCGGGGATGGCGTCAAACCCGGCGGGCGCGGCGGCCTTCTCCGCGTCGGAGAGCAGATACGGGCGGATGACCGCGTGGGGGCAGACGAGCGAGCAGCGATTGCACTGGACGCACTTTTCCGCGCTCCACTTCGGCACGCTGACGGCGATGCCGCGCTTTTCGAAGGCGGTGAGGCCGAGGTCGATCACGCCCACCTCATAGCCCTTGAAGGCACTGAC
>JAZQNZ010000188.1:0-7049 GCA_045627665.1 Oscillospiraceae bacterium | reverse complement strand
AATAAAACCGAATTCTGCGGCGATGGCGCGCGCCACGGTGCTTTTGCCCGCGCCGGAGGGGCCGTCGATCGCCACGGAAATATATTTACTCATTTTCTGTCATTCTCCAAATTATAGATTACTGCCTGCCAGTCTGCCGGTAGACCACGCGATCTGCAGGTTGAAGCCACCGGTGTAGGCGTCCACGTCCAGAACCTCGCCCGCGAAGAACAGACCGCTCACCAGCTTGCTCATCATGGTGCGCGGGTCGATCTCCCGTACGTCCACGCCGCCGCTCGTCACGATCGCCTCCGCCACGGGACGCGGCCCGCCGACGGGCACGGGAAACGCCTTGAACAGCCGCAGAAGCTCCATGCGCTGCTCGCGGGTGATCGAATTGACCTTTGTGTCCGCCGGGATGCCGGAGAGCCGGACAAGCACGGGGATCATTGTCCGCCCGGCAAGGTCGCACAGTGCGTTTGCAAAATCGCGGTTTTTGTATTTGTCAAAGTCGCGCAGCAGGCGCGCATCCAGCTTCTTTTCGTCCAGACCGGGTTTCAGGTCGATGGAAAGGCGGTATTTTTGCGTTTCGTATTCGCGCAGGTGTGCGCTTGCGGAAAGCACCAGCGGCCCGGTCACGCCGAAGTGGGTGAACATCATCTCGCCGAGCTCGCTGAAAAGCTCCTTTCCGCTGTCGTCATACGCGGTCAGGGTGACATTTTTCAGTGAAAAGCCCTGCATCTCCGCGCAGTAGGGCGCGTCGGACTCCAGCGGCACGAGCGACGGGCGCAGCGGCGTGACCGTGTGACCCAGCGCCTGCGCGAAGCCGAAGCCGTCCCCCGTGGAGCCGGTCAGCGGATAGGAAACGCCGCCCGTTGCGACAAGGACGCTTTCGCACGCGATGCTCCCTGCACGGGTGCGGACGCCGCAGACGGCGCCGTCGTGCGTCAGGATCTCTTCCGCATGGTCGATGACAAGCTTTACCCCCGCGCGGCGCATACGCTTTTCCAGCGCGTTCGCCACATCGTGGGCATTATCGGAAATGGGAAAAACGCGATTGCCCCGCTCGGTCTTGAGCGGAACGCCGCTCTCTTCAAAAAACGCGACGGTATCCTCCGGGGAAAAGCGGTTCAGCGCACCGTAAAGGAATTTCGGGTTGCGCGGAACATTGCGCAGAAATGTCTTTACATCGCAGGCATTGCAGACGTTGCAGCGGCCCTTGCCCGTGATGCGCAGCTTTTTCCCGACAAATTTTTCATGCTCCAGCAGCAGGACGTGTCTGCCGCGCTCCGCAGCGGTGATTGCCGCCATCATCCCGGCGGGGCCGCCGCCGATCACAACCGTGTCAGCTCTCTGTGTGTTCATAGACGTCATAATCCGCCCAGATCGTCTCCAGGCGCTTGAAGGTGTCGGATATGTTCTCCTTGCTGCGCACACCGACGGACACGATGAGCGCGTTGATCAGACTCAGCGGTGCGACAAGGGAGTCGAGGAAGGAGACCATGTCGCTCTTGGCATAGATCAGCGTGTCCGCAATGTCGGCAAAGGGAGAGGATTTTCCGTCCGTGATGCCGATGACCTTCGCCCCGCTGCTCTTCGCAAACTTCATCGCGCGCACCGTCCGGCTGGAATAGCGCGGGTAGCTGATGCCGATGAAAACGTCGCCCTCGCGGATGCGGATGATCTGCTCATAGACCTCGCTGACTGCGGTGTCCTGAATGATGTGGACGTTTTCCAGCAGCAGGTTGAGGTAAAAGCCCAGAAAGTTCGCAAGGCAGGTGGAGGAGCGCATACCGACAATATAGATATGGCGGGCGTTCAGGATCATATCCACCGCCGTGTTGAAGCTCTCGCGGTCACACTCGTTGAGCGTGATCTGAAGCTTTTCCATGTCCGTCATCAGGACGGACTCCAGCACGTTGTCCTCGTCCATCGTCTCGCGCGCGACCTCGATGCGCTGGACGCTGGTCAGGCGTGAGCGGATCATCTCCTGCAGAGCCTTGCGCATTCCGGGATAGCCGTCATAGCCGAGGTCGCTCGCAAAGCGCACAACCGTTGATTCGCTGACCCCGACGACCTGTCCGAGCTTGCCGGCGGTCATAAACGCCGCCTTGTCATAGTTTTCAAGGATAAAATTCGCAATGCGCTTCTGTCCTTTGGAAAATTTTTCCGCTCTGGACAGCTGCGCCAGAATATCGCGTTCCATGTGTCATCCTCCCACGAAAAAGGACTCCGCCGCGGCGCGTGCCGCAGCAAGCTATATTCTATCCTCTCGCCGGGATAAATGCAAGTTTATTTACTCCGAAAATTCATTTTTGCAAAAACAGCGCGGATTTTCGCGCTGTTTTGATAGAAATTACGAATTTTTCAGAAGTTCGATTTCATTTTCGGTCAAATACCGCCATGTGCCGACCTTCAGGTCGCCGAGACGCAGCGGCCCCTCCGCAACGCGCACCAGCCGCTCCACCTTCAGTCCCGCAGCTTCGCACATTCTGCGTACCTGCCGGTTTTTCCCCTCATGGATGGTGATCTCGATGATCCCGTCGCCGAGACGGCGCACCTTCGCCGGACGGAGCGGGCAGCCGTCAAGCTCCATCGGCCCGGTCAGCACCGGAAGCGCCGCGTCAAGGTCGCCGCGGATATGCGTGCGGTACACCTTCTCCACTTCCCCGCGCGGGTGCATGACGGCGTTGGCAAGCGCACCGTCGTCCGTCATAAGCAGCAGGCCCTCGGAATACATATCCAGCCTCCCGACCGGATACAGGCGGCGATCCCCGATCCGAACAAGCTCCGCGACCGTGCGGCGGCCCTGCTCGTCGTGCAGCGTTGTAACATAGCCGCGCGGCTTATGCAGCATTATGTATGTGTGATTGTCGTGAAAGCGGAGGGGGACGCCGTCCACGCAGACGGTGTCTGTCTCCGCGTCGGCGCTTTCGCCCAGCGACGCGATCCGTCCGTTGACCGTCACACGTCCGGCGGCGATCATATCCTCCGCCGCTCTGCGGGAGGCAAGTCCCGCAGAGGATATGAGTTTTTGAAGACGCTCTTTCATCTTGCTTCTCCGAAATCAATCTACTAATATCAGGCGCTCCAGATCGGTGCGCGCTCAAAGCGCGCCGCGCAAAGCGTTTTCCAGTGGCGGCTGAAGCGCTCCCACGGGGATAAAAGCGCGTGGGCGTCCAGCGGAATGTCCTGCACGCAGCGGATGGGTTCCGAAAAGACCGTCTCCCCGTCCACCGTGACCGTCACGCTCCCGACCGCATCGCCTGCGGTCAGCGGGGCGAACAGAAAGTGCGGCAGGCAGACCGTCGCCGCAACCTCCGCGTCCTTCGGCACGACAAGTCCGGCAGCGCCGCAGGACAGTTCAGCCTGTTCTTCCGTGCCGGACAGAACCGTCATCTGCGTCCAGTGCGGCTCCGGCAGGGAGAGAAAACGGTAGGACGCAAAGGCGTCGTCATACAGGCGGATATGGTCGTCCCAGTCGCACGGATCGCTGAGTGTGACGCAGATCAGGCGCATTCCCTCCCGCTCCGTGCAGGACACAAGGCTGCGCCCTGCGGTGCTGGTGTAGCCGGTTTTTCCGCCGATGCAGCCTTCGCAGCGCTGAAGCAGTTTGTTGTGGTTTACATAAGTTACCCCGCGGACACATTTGCGCTCCGTCGAAAAGAATCGGCAGAAATCGTCGTTTTCCATCGCCGCGGCCGTGATGACGGCAAGATCGCGCGCAGAGGAATAGTGCGATTTGCCGTCCAGTCCGTGGGGATTTTCGAAATGGGTATTTTCCAGGCCGAGCGCGGCGCATTTGTCGTTCATCAGCTCTGCAAACACCTCCGCGCTGCCCGCCGTATGCTCCGCGAGCGCAAGCGCAGCGTCATTGCCGGAGGCAAGCATCAGGCCGTAGAGCAGATCCTCCACGGTGTACTCCCCGCCGGGGTGCAGATACATCGACGAGCCTTCCACCGCAGCATGGGCCGCCGTGACCGTGACCGGCTCGTCCAGCGCGCAGTTTTCCAGCACGATGAGCGCCGTCATGATCTTGGTCGTGCTTGCGATGGGCAGACGCGCGTCGGCATCCTTCTCCGCAAGCACCGTGCCGCCGGACGGCTCATACAGGATCATCGCTGCGGCGCTGCAGTCCTCCGCGGCGGCGCGCGCGGGCGGAAGCGCAGCGGCGGTGAGCATCGTCAGCAGCAGAATCTTTGACTTCAGCTTCAAAATAAGCACCACCCCTGTGACAGATTCGGGCAGTGCTTATTATTGGCTGCAGCGGCAGAAAATATGCCTTACTTGTTCTTTTTCTGTTTGTTTATGAAATCCTCGACCGTGTCGATCAGCTCCGGGGCTTTCTCAATGATGCGATCCACCGTGTTGCAGGCGGGGGGCGTGATATTCATCATGCGGACGCTGCCGTCCTTGATGACGAGGAAGCCGATCGGATCGATCTTCACGCCCGCGCCGTTGCCGCCGCCGAAGCAGGGCTTGTCCTTCGGGCGGAAGTCGCTGCCGCCGGAGGCAAAGGCGTAGCTCACCTTGCTCACGGGGATCACGGTGATGCCGTCCGGCGTGGTGATCGGAGAGCCGACAACCGTGTCCACATCCACCATTTCACGCATTTTGCTCATGGTAACGTCCATCAGAGTTCCGATATTGCTGTTCTCCATCATTCAAGTTCCTTTCTGTTCTGCACTTTCGCCGCGGCGCGCGCCTGCTTTCTGCGGCGGAACAGCCACGCAAGCAGCGCCGCGCCGGCGCAGTTGACGATCAGTAGTATTTCCCATATCTGCAGCGTTGCGGTGATTTTCCCTTCAACGCTCAGCTTCTGCGATGCGAGATCGACGTCCGTTGTGACCAACTCGTCGCGGATGTTCAGCACCTTGTGCGCCTCCGGGATCAGAATGCCGAGCCCGGCGTTGACGCGCCCGTAAAGCATCACGGCATCGTAAGGGTCGGAGGATGCGGCAACGACGCGCAGGCGCAGCACGTCAATGCTCAGGTGAAGGCGGAAGCGGTGCAGCGCGCGCAGAGCGGTCTGTGCCAGCGGTCTCAGGTCGCCGAAGGAAAGCTTTTTCTTCGGTTTGTCCTGCTTCCCCGCTTTCTCGCGCTTTGGTTTCTTTTCCTTTTTCGGTTTCGGCTGCTTCGCCTTTTTCCGCGGGAAAATTCGGATTCCGGCAGGGCCGAGCTTCACTCGCAGGGAAAACCCGCCGCTGTCATACGCGGCGCTGACGCCGACCGGCATAATCAGAATCAGCAGCAGAAGCACGATTACAATGATCCATCCAAGCAAGCGCCCACTCCCCTTTCCGCAGATGCGAATTGATTGCGGTCAGACGTTTTCTTCCGTTTCGGAAAAGCTGATCTGTCCTTCCAGAACGCCGGACTGCAGCTCCTCGATCTTGTTCTGCAGCGCGATCACGCCCTCGTCCGTTGCAATATCCGGCAAGGCGGGCAGCTCCTCAAGAGAGGCGATGTTCATCGTCCGCAGGAAAACGTCTCCCGTGCCGTAAATCGTCGGACGGCCGGGCACGTCCAGTCTGCCGCAGGGCTCGATCAGACCGCGCTCCAGCAGAACGCCGACGGTGTAAGAGCTGTCAACCCCGCGAACCTGGTCGATATACGCTCTCGTGACGGGCTGGAAGTATGCCACAACGGCAAGCACCTCCAGCGCGGCGGGAGAAAGGCGGGGCGGCTTGCGCTGCTCCAGCGCCATGGTAATTGTCTGGGAATAGGCGGGCGCGGAGCAAAGCTGCAGACGATCCTCCATGCGAAGCAGGCGGATGCCGCTCTCGCGCGCGATGTATTCCTCTTTCAGTCCCTCCGCCGCCGCCAGAACGTCGCTCGCTTCGACGCCGAGGACAAGCGCGATCCGTTCCGCCGGCACAGGCTCGCCGGAGGCGAACAGGATGGCCTCCACAGCCGCGGCAATCTCATTATTTCCCATAAATTCAATCCTTATTTATTCACCGATGCTTTCGATGATTTTTTCGATATCCTCTTCCCCGACATAGGTGACGACAAGCTCGTCGCCCTCCTTCGTCAGGTGCGTATGTCCGAGGCTGCACAGCTCCAGCACGGAGACAAAGGTCGCCACGACCTCGCTGCGGCTGCGGCTCTCGCCGTAAAAGTCCCGCAGGGTCAGCCGTCCGCCCGAACGGAGGCGGCGCAGGATCTCGCGCGATTTATCCCGGACATTGTAGACAATGCGCTTCGGCACGATGCGGCGGCGGCGCTCCGGCAGGTCTGCTTCCTCGTCCAGCGCGGTGCGGGAGCGGCGAAGCACATCCGAAACGGACTGCAAAAGCTCCCACGACTCGTGCTGATAGCGGTACTCCCGCATCATCGGAAGCGGCTCCGGCTGCTTGACATGGTAAAGCGAGCCCTGCTCGGAGGCGCGCAGCAGCGCCGGGCAGATCTCCTTCACGGCGGTATAGACGTCCCGCGCCCTGAGCTGCTCCAGCGAGGAGATCAGAAGTTCCAGCTCGTCCACTTCCTCCTCGTCGCTTGCAAGCAGCGTCCGCGTTTTGATATAGAGAAGGTGGGACGCCATCTGCACAAATTCGCTGGCAATCTCCAGATCCATGGCTTTCATCTCGTCAAGGTAGGCAAGATACTGCTCCAGAATGACGGAAATCTGGATATCCCGAATCTCTATTTTGTTTTTGCTCAGCAGCATCAGTATCACGTTGAGGGGCCCTTCAAAGTCCTCCATTTCCTCTTTGGAATGGATAACGCCCTCAAGGTGGTAGGTAGGTTCCAGTTCCATAAGCCAATTAACCCTGCACCGAAAATAAGTAATTTCAATCTAAAATTATAACAGCGTTTTTCGCAAAAAGCAAGGACGGCGGTGCGTTTGCGCGCGATGATTTTCGAGCGTTATTACAAGCCGGCTCCGCAAGCGCAAAACGTGCGGCCCGCGCAGAAAAAACGCAGGCCGCACGAGCGCGGTATCAGCAGTATTTCAGAATCTCGGCGAGCAGGATTTCCCGTCCCGTCCCCTTTTCCGCGGAAAACGGGATCAGCGGGTACGTTTCGTCCATGCCGGGCGTTTCCCGGATAAGCGCCAGATTCGGCTC
>JAZQNZ010000187.1:0-6507 GCA_045627665.1 Oscillospiraceae bacterium | reverse complement strand
ATAATAACCTTGCCCGGCGTGATCTCCGCGCCGTCCGTCGCCTCCTCGACCCGGAGGGCGCAGACGTCCGACAGGCTCTTGGCAAACATGGCAGTGAAGCCCTCCGGCATATGCTGCGTCACAATGATGCCGGGCATTTTTTCCGGCAGCACGGACAAAACCTTCGTGACTGTCTCAACACCACCCATAGAGGCGCCGATGGCAATAATCTTCTTCGGATCGGCATATTTTGTGCCTGTGATCTGTCCGGCGAAGACGCGGCTTACGGTATTCCCGCCGTGCGGCGCGGGCGCAGGCGCGCGATTTTCGGGCTTCTGCTGCTGATTTTGAACCATCTGACGCAGCTTAATGTTGATCTCGCTGACGATGCTGATCGCACTGCAGCCATCATAGGGGCAGGTGCAAAATTTTCGGTCCTCCACACCGATTTCACGCGCGGTAACCTGCTCGTTTGTCGATGCCAGCACCGCCACTGAGGATCTTGCGATCAGATGTCTGATCCAGGTTCTCACGCCCGCATCCAGCCGCGGCATGAACAGGATCACAACGTCAGCCGGCGCCAGTCGCAGCTCCTCGGATACTCTTTGAAAGTCAAGGGAAATGCGCCGAATCCGGTTGCGCTGATCCCTTTCAAGCAGCGCGTACACTTCGGCGCATTTTTCTTCATCTTCCGTCACTGCAAGGATTGAGCAGCCTGCAGTCATTGTCGTAGCTCCCTCCTTCCGGCGGGGATCAGGCGAAAATTCGTTTCCGGTCGGGTGCGATATTATTTTTCCTTCAGGAAAATAGAGGGGCGGATCGTCTTGAAGCCGATCTCATTGGCAGGGATCGTTTCGCTCAGGCCGATGAAGAGATAGCCGCCCGGCTTCAGCGCATTCAGGAATTTTTTGCCGAGCTTTTTGCGGATCTCCGGCGTGAAATAGATCATGACGTTCCGGCAAAAGATAATGTCAAACCCGGAAAAATTCGGCGGGAACGCGTCCATCAGATTGAGTTCGGAGAAGCTTACCCTGTCCGTCAGCTCTTTCTTTACGAGCATTTTACCGTTTTCTCCCGCAGTAAAATACTTCTTCTGCATCTCCGGCGGCAGCTTGCTGAGGCGTTCGGGCGTGTAGGTCGCCTGCTTTGCCTGCGCAAGCATATCACCGGAAATGTCCGTCGCCGTAATGGAAAAGCCGCCGAGCATACGGTTGCCGGCCTGATAATCGCGCAAAAACATCGCCGCCGTAAACGCTTCGTCTCCGGCAGAGCAGCCGGCGCTCCAGATCTTTGCGTTGAATGGTATCCGCAGTCCTTCCATCATAGTCGGCAGCGCCTGCTTGACCATGAATTCATAGTGGATGTCCTCACGGTAAAAATAGGTATAATTTGTCGTAAGGCAGGTAACCATTTCCTGTCTGAGCGTCGCATTTTGAAAAACCGCATTCAGGTAGTCCTTGTAATTGTCATTACCGCTGGCGATTACGAGCTGCCTGAGGCGGCTTTCTACCAGAACACGTTTTTTAGAAAGGTCAATACCGTAGGAATTTAACATAAATGACGTGATCCTGTTAAATTCCAGATCTCCAATATTCACGATAGTTCTCCCCATTTTTAAATCTGACATAGCGGCACCCTCATTTTTGCATTTCAGGTGCCGCTATGTATATGGACTTTTACGTCGTTTCAGGTTCCAGGTCAAAAACCTGATAGAGATCAAGAATCTGACGCTTTCCTCCGGCGCTGCCCAGGATCTTGCTGGAAATGCTGCGGAAACCGGTGGACTCCGTCTTGGCCGGCGACTCCAGAAGCTGCGTGGATGCAATCTCCACGACCTCCAGCACCTTTTCGACGATTGCGCCGATTCTCTCCCCTGCCAGCTCCAGAATGATAATGCAGGTGCTCTCAGTATACTCACAGGGCTCCTTGCCGAGCTTAACGCGCATATCAATGACCGGCACGATCGAGCCGCGAATATTGATCACGCCCTTGCAGAATTTCTTTGTACTGGGGATCGGAGAAATCTGCGGCAGGGTGATGATTTCCTGCACCAAACTGATATCAACACCGTATTCTACGGCATCCAGGGAGAAGAACAGATATTTCTGAAGCTTCTTTTCTGTTTTGTCGGTTTCAGTCTCTGCGACTGCACCGTCTCTTACAGGTTCGTTACTCATAATAATTCACTCCCATCTGCACGCAGGCATCAAACTTCAATTTGGAACTTGTTCACGTCGAGGATCAGGTTGATGGAGCCATCGCCAAGGATGGTGCAGCCGCTGATGCCTTCCAGCTTGGTCGCGCACTTCTTAAGGTAATCCGGAAGCGATTTTGCAACGACCTGATATTCGCCGTCGAGCTGGTCAAACAGCATACAGAAGTCTCTGCCCTCGGAACGGAGATGCATAATCATGCCGTCCTCCGGATTCTGCACGGCGTTTTCAATGCCGAACATATCGCTCATGCGGATGACGGAATAGCACTTGCCCTGAAGCATCATCATCTCGTGACCTTCGGAATCAATAAACACATCGCCGGGATTGGGTTTCAGTGCCATCTGGACGGAGGACGTCGGAATAATGAAGCTGATATTGCCAACCTGGAACTTCATACCGTCGACGATGGTAAGCGTCAGCGGGATGCGGATCGTAAAGGTCGTTCCCTCGCCCGGAACGCTGTCAACCGTCAGAGACCCGCCGACTTCGGCAACATTTCTGCGGACAACGTCCATGCCGACGCCGCGGCCGGAATACTCGGTAACAGCTTCCTTGGTAGAGAAGCCCGGCAGGAAAATCAGTGCGTAAACATCCTTATCGCTGATCTCGTTTTCGGGCTTGTTGATCAGGCCCTTTTCATACGCTTTTCTGAGAATGGACTCGCGCTGCAGACCCTTGCCGTCATCGGTGATACTGACAATGACATCGTTGCCGGTCGTGTGCGCTTCAAGAACAACACGGCCCTTGGCAGGTTTGCCGTTTCTGATACGGGTCTCTCTGTCCTCAATACCGTGGTCAACGGAGTTTCGGATCAGATGCATCAGCGGGTCGGAGAGACAATCGATTACGTTCTTATCGACTTCGGTCTCTTCACCGAGAAGGACAAGGTCAATGTCCTTATCCGTCTTTTTCGCCATATCGCGCACAATGCGCTTCATCTTCTGGAACACGCTGGAGACCGGCAGCATACGGATGCTCATAACAACATCCTGCAGCTCGTTGATCAATGTGCGGAGCTGCTTGGTCGCTGCGTCGAAATTCTCCTGACGCTTGTCGTCAAACGTTGCGCTGCTGACAACCATCGACTGCGCAGTAACGATCTCGCCGACAATGTCCAGCAGGCTGTCAAGCTTGTTGACGTTGACGCTGATGAAGTTCTGCTTCGTGCTGACTTCGGCCGGTGCGTCGGCGCCCTTCTTGGGTGCCGTCGGTGCGGCCGGAGCTGCTGCAGCGGGAGCCGCCGCGGGTGCTGCGACCGGTGCGGCCGGAGCTGCCGCAGCGGGAGCTGCCGCAGGTGCTGCGACCGGTGCGGCCGGAGCTGCTTCCGGTGCCGCAGCCGGGGCGGTTTCACCCGCCTCATGCAGACGGATCGACTCCGGGATCTCGTCGTCATAGCCGTCGATGGGCAGGATGCTGTATTTCTCAACAAAGAGCACCTCGTTCAAAACGCCCTTGAGAACGTCGGGATTCACGCCCGTCTGAATATAAACAAGGAAACCGTTTTCGATGATGGTCTTGTCCGTTTCGGAGGTATCCAGCTTTTCGGGAACGGAAGCTGTGCGGCCTTCCACGGCGGAAAGGGCCTGCAGCGCACCGAGTGCACGGATCGTTTCCATCAGACAGTTTGCTTCAAATGTAATCTTGATTTTATAGAAAGGAATGCTCTCATCCGCATCGTCTGCCGGTTCCTCCGGTGCCGCCGCTGCGGGCGCTGCAGTCTCCGCAGGGGCTGCGGCGGGTGCAGGGGCTGCGGCAGGAGCAGGAGCTGCAGCCGGGGCGGGCGCAATCGTCCCGCCGGAACGTCTTGCTTTCATTGCGGCAAGCAGAGCGTGTGCCTTTTCCGACAGCTCGGGAACCTCACCGCTCGGCGTGACGCCCTCCTGCAGTTTTGCAACCTCTTCGTTAATGAAAGAGACCGTCTGAAAAGCAAGATCAAAAACCTCAGGCCACTCATCATCAGCCGCGCCGCTCTCTCGGATCAGGGAAAAAATATCCTCAACCGCATGAGAAACCGTAGTAATCGTACCGTACTCCATCATGGCGGAAGCGCCTTTGATGGTGTGCATTGAGCGGAAAACCTCGTTGATCTGTTCCTCCGTCAAAGTCTTTTCGCTCTCGCCGTCAAGCAAAACATCGTCAAGGCTCTGAAGGAGCTGCTGTGTTTCGTATATGTAGACTTCTACCATGGATTCTTCTGCGCTCATTCTAACCACCCTTTTGCACAAAATTCAAAGTCCGGCTGCCTGCCGCGCCGACTTTGCCCGGCAGATCGGCTATGCCTTCCTGCCTCCGGAAACCATTTTCGGAACGCTTGCTTTATGCCAGCTTTGCGATGGCAGACAGAATACCGTCTTCCTTGAAAGGCTTCACAATAAAGCCCTTGGCGCCGCTCATAACGGCGTCACGAACCATTGCTTCCTGACCCATGGCGGAAACCATGATGATCTTCGCAGCGGGATCCATCTTGATAATTGCCTTCAGCGCTTCCAGACCGTCCATTTCAGGCATGGTGATGTCCATGGTAACAATGTCCGGGCGCAGTTCGGCATAACGCTCGACTGCGATTCTTCCGTTTTCAGCCTCGCCAACAACTTCGTACTCACTTTTCTGCAGCATATTCTTGATGGTGATTCTCATGAACGCCGCATCGTCAACAATCATTACCCTTGCCATATTTCACTTCTCCTCTAGAAAAATACTTTGACTTGTTAATAATTAACCTTCCCTTTGGTCAACGTGGAAACGCACATCGTGCAGGTTTGAAGATCAAAGGTCACCGTTCGTCCACACGTCCCGCCGGTGTCCTGCGCCAGAATTTTGATATGTAACTCGTCAAGGATCCTTCGGCACTCTTCCGCATTCCGAAGTCCGACCTGACTGGTGGTGGCATTGAGCATTGCCGCTCCGCCCGCCATCTTTGCCACAAGGTTTCTCCGCATTCCCCCGGCTTTTATCACCGCGTCCACAAGGTCATATAGTCCCGGATCTGCGAATTTTGTTCTGGAATCTGCTGCGTTCATGCCCCTCGAAGTCGGTAGCAGGACATGAATCATTCCTCCGATCTTGCGCATGGGATCGTATATCACAACGCCCATGCACGAGCCAAGTCCGACTGCACAGAAATCATCCTGGGCTGTGCCCACTTTCATCTGTGCAATATTGATTGAAAGCGTAGCCACTCTATTCACACCCCAACGATTTCAACAGTGTCATATAGGATTTCTTGTCGGGGACAAGCAGCAGATCGCCCGAAAACGTTCCGACATCATCCGAAAAAGAACTAAACAGACCGGAGCGGAAATAAAGAACGTAGTCACTGCTTTCACCGGCGACCGCAAGCGGCTGACTGAGCACCGAGCCGAGCATATCAAGCGCCAGATCCGGCGTGGACGGAATCCCACAAAGCCCTGTCATCTCTGCCAGCGCCGTAAGGTAAGAGCCCGCCATGATATTCAGCGTTTCCTGCAGGGCGGATCGGTCAAGCATTGAAAACGGCTCGCCGTATTCGTTTGTCTCCGCAGGCTGACCGCGGATCGCCTGAACCACTTTTTCAGCCTGTCCGATGTCGAGAAGCATGAGAAGATAGCCGTCAATGTCTCCGGAAACGACAATTCCCACGCCGACCACCGGCCTTTCCGCGCCGCCGAGCAGATCCGTCATATCCTCAAGGCGAACGAGCGAAACCTCCGGAATCTTCTGTTCAACCGGCATTTCCAGCATCATGGACAGCGCTGAGGACGCATGTCCCGCGCCGATGTTCGCGATCTCCTTCAGGATGTCAACCTGCATCGCATTCATTTCTTCCAAGGATATTTCCAAAGCTAAATCACCCACCCTGTCTGAAAATGAGTACCCTGATTTGATTCAACTCAAATTGAATTTGCTCTCATGAAAACAGATCCGTAATCAATCCGCGGATCTCATCGATCCGGCTGATAAATTCGATCTGGGAACTGTTGCCCGCCATGATCTCGCTCCCAAGGCGGTCAAGCCGTTCATCCACCACGGTGATTGTGGCAAACACCCGCTGACGGCCGCTGCTGTCCAGCACGCGCTCCGAGCGGAAGAGATAGGCATTTTCGAGAATTTCGTTCAGAACTGTGCTGAGCTGTCGGCAAAAATCCTGAAACAGTCCAAAATCCGCCTGATCGCAGATCCCGGAAGCGCTGGTCGATATCTCGTCAAGGATCTCATCGACCTTTTCGTTCAACTGACGCTTCTGCTGGTCGTCCGCACTCTGCTGAAACGCCTTGGAAAAGCCGTCCGACTGCTTCGAATTTCTGTCCGCCGCGGAAACAAGACGCACTGTTCC
>JAZQNZ010000186.1:0-2349 GCA_045627665.1 Oscillospiraceae bacterium | reverse complement strand
GACTGAAAATGCTCTACAGCGAGGGAAGCGCCGAGTGCGCCGCAGCACCCGCAAAAAAACCCGTTCCTTCCGTGGACGCCTGGCTGCGGGAAGCAAAGTCAGACGCGGGCGCGGCAAAATGCGGGATGTATCTCGCCCACTGCGGCACCGTCCGGGCGGACGCAAAAGCGAAAGTCCGCGCAGGGGAGTCCGATACGCCGCCGGTTCGCGGGATGTTGTTTTCTTATGATGCGGCAAAGGTCGATGCGGCGGCAGCGGAAACAAAGCAGCTCCCCGGCATCTACTATGTCCGTGTCTGGCTGAACGAAGGCGAGCTGTCTGTCGGCGATGATCTGATGCACGTTCTTATTGGCGGCGATATCCGCCCGCACGTCGTGGATGCGTTGCAGTTCCTCGTGGAAAAGCTGAAAAACGAGTGCGTCACGGAGACGGAGCATTTCTGAGTTTTCCCGATTCTGCTGCGGGCGGGATATATTCCATTATGTATTAAAAGTCGGAAGATACCCCTTGCTTTTTTCAGTGAAATATGTTAATATTAAGTTAATTCCAAACAAAAAGGGAGTATCAAATCGATACTCCCCAGTTTTTTTGGAATATTCGCAATTCCATAATGGAATAAGCAAAACATGAAGATCACTGGAGGTAACAATGAAAAAACTGACTGCACTTCTTCTTGCGCTCTGCATGGTATTTGCCCTGTGCGCCTGCGGCGCATCCAAGACCGAAGCGCCTGCTCCGGCGTCCGCTCCCGCTGCGGAGCCCGCTGCTCCCGCCGTCGAGCCGGAGCCCGCTGCAGAACCCGAACCCGAAGAGCCCGCCGTTGACCTGACCATTCTTTATGAGCAGGACAACAGCATGATCAACACCTACACTCTGCTGGCCGTCAACCCTGACGCTCCCTTCGCGGATACCGACGGCAACGCCGTGGACGGTGTGGAACTGAACACCGTCGGCGCCGCAGCACTCATCAATTGGATGCTCTCCGAGGAGGGCGAGGCCGCCGCTGCGAACTACGGCTTTGACGATTACGGCGAGTATCTGTTCTATCTGCTGGACGAGCGTCCCGTCTCCACTGCGGAGATCCCCGCAGCCACCGAGGAAACCAAACTCATCCGTATGTCCACCACCACCTCTGTTAACGACTCCGGTCTGCTCGGTTATCTGCTTCCCGTCTTCGAGGAGAAGTACGGCTACGACGTTGAAGTGTTCTCCGCGGGCACCGGTAAGGCAATCGCCAACGCCAAGATGGGCAATGCGGATCTGATCCTTGTCCACGCCAAGGCGCAGGAGGAGACCTTTGTTTCCGACGGCTTTGCCTATGTTCTCGACGGCATGGAAGCAGAGCGTATGAGCTTCATGTATAACTTCTTTGTCCTCTGCGGCCCGTCCGCCGACCCCTGCGGCGTTGCCGCCTGCGCAACTGTGAAGGACGCGTTCGCTGCCATTGCCGAGGGCAAGTATGCCTTCGTCTCCCGCGGCGACAATTCCGGCACCCACACCAAGGAAATCTCCCTCTGGCCCGAGGAGCTGGGCATCACCTCCGATTCCGCCAGCGTTGCCGACTATACCGACTGGTACACTTACTCCAATGCCGGTATGGGCGTCTGCCTGACCATGGCGGAGGAGATGGGCGCTTACATTCTCTCCGACAAGGCCACCGTGCTGACCTTCCAGGCCAACGGCGGAATTATGGACTAAGTCCTTGTAAACTGTCCGAAAATATTATAAAATGGCTCTGGAACATTCCAGAGCCATTTTTTCAAAAGGAGGGATACCGTGAAAACTGCGGTTGCAAAAGCGATTGCGCTCATTCTGACCGGTGACGCGGAGCTGCTGAACATCCTCGCCACGACCGCAAAAATGAGTCTGACCAGCTCGGTCATTGCACTGCTGCTCGGACTCCCGATCGGCATTCTGTATGGCTCGGTGCGTTTTCGCGGCCGCGAGCCGCTGATCGTGGTGAACCGCACACTGATGGGAATGCCGCCTGTTGTCTGCGGCCTGATTTTCTACCTGCTGTTTTCCGGCGTCGGTCCCTTCGGAAAGCTGAAATGGCTGTTCACGGTGCGCCTGATGATTCTGGCGCAGGTTGTCCTCATCACGCCGCTGGTCATCGGAAATATGGAGCCTTACGTCGCCGGCATTGCCGAGCCGGTCAAAGAGACCGCGCGCGGCCTCGGGCTCAGCCGCTTCCGGACGTTCCGGCTGATCCTGAACGAATGCGTGTACCAGATCTTTTTCACCTATCTGCACGCCTTTCCCCGCGCCATCGCCGAGGTCGGTGCCATCAGCATGGTGGGCGGGGCGATCGCGTGGAAGACCAACGTCATGACCACTGCGATCATGATG
>JAZQNZ010000185.1:0-4990 GCA_045627665.1 Oscillospiraceae bacterium | reverse complement strand
CAAACTCCTCGGCGTCAACGAGCCGTTCCTCTATGAAGTGATCGACACCGTTGTGCGCGAGAACGAGTGCGAGTATAAGGATCTGCGCGAGAAGCAGGCATACATCACCAAGGTGATCCGCACGGAGGAAGAAAACTTTTCCAAGACCATCGACGGCGGCATGAAGATCTTTGCCGAGATGCTGGCCGACCACAAGGCAAAGGGAGAAACCACCTTCTCCGGCGCGGACGCTTTCAAGCTTTACGATACCTACGGCTTCCCCATCGACCTGACCATCGAGATGGCGCAGGACGAGGGCCTGAGCGTGGACGAGGAGGGCTACCGCACCGAGATGCAGGCACAGCGCGAGCGTGCCCGCGAGGCTCGCAAGGCGCTCGGCGACCTCGGTTGGGCCGGCGTGGAGTTCGGCAAGAATGTCCCCGCCACCGAGTTCGTCGGCTATGACGCCGCTGCCATCGGCGACGCAAAGGTCGTTGCGCTTGTTGTTGAGAATGAGCAGGCGGAGGAAGTCATGCCCGGCGTTGAGGCCATCGTTGTCCTTGACCGGACGCCGTTTTACGCGGAGATGGGCGGTCAGGTCGCCGACCATGGTGTCCTGACGGCTGCCGGTCTGCGCTTCGAAGTCAGTGACGTTCAGAAGAACAAGGGCGGCAAATTCATGCACTACGGCAAGCTGACCGAGGGCGAGCTGAAGCTGGGCGACATTGTCGGCGCTTCCGTCGACACCTCCCGCCGCGACGCCGTCCGCCGCGCCCACAGCGCCACGCATCTGCTGGATGCCGCGCTAAAGAAGGCGCTGGGCGACCATGTCCATCAGGCGGGTTCCCTTGTGGAGCCGGACCGCGTCCGCTTTGACTTTACCCACTTTGAAGCCACCGATGCACAGACGCTTCTGAATGTTGAAAAGCAGGTGAACGACTGGATCCTCGCCGGATACGATATCATTACCGAGGTGCTTCCCATCGAGGAAGCCAAGAAGAAGGGTGCGATCGCCGTGTTCGGCGAGAAATACGGTGAGACGGTCCGCGTTGTCGAGATGGGCGACGTTTCCATGGAATTCTGCGGCGGTACCCATCTGAACAATACCGCCAGAGCAGGCTTCTTCCGCATCCTGAGCGAGAGCAGCGTCGCCTCCGGCGTCCGCCGCATCGAGGCTGTCACCGGCAGCGAAGCGCTTGCGTCCGTTTGGAGCGACCGCGATAAGATCCGCAATGCAGCCGCCGTCGTCAAGTCCACACCGGAGCTGCTCTGCGGCAGACTGGAGGGTATGATGGAGGAGCTGCGCGAGCAGAAGCGTCAGATCGAGCAGTTCAAGGATAAGGAAGCAGCCGGCGAAGCCGACCGCATTCTTGCTTCCGCCGCCGAGATCGGCGGACTGAAGGTGCTGGCTGTTAAGCTGGACGACATGAACGGCGATGCGCTGCGCAAGCTGGGCGACACCTTCCGCGGCAAGGCCGCAAACGTTGTTGCGGTGCTGTCCTCCGTTGCAGACGGAAAGATCACCTTTGCCGCGTCCTGCGGCGCCGAGGCGGTCGCAAAGGGCGTCAAAGCGGGCGACATCATCAAGAACGTTACCGCGCTTTGCAGCGGCAAGGGCGGCGGCAAGCCGGACAGCGCCATGGGCGGCGGTACGGACACCGCAAAGCTGCAGAGCGCGCTGGATTCCGTAAAGGACTATGTTGCCGGCAAGCTCGGCTGAAAGGAGAACAAACCATGAAAAACGATTGCCTGTTCTGCGCCATCATCGACGGCGAGATCCCCGGCACAAAGGTGTATGAGGATGACAAGTGCTATGCGTTCCGCGATATCAACCCGCAGGCTCCGACCCATATCCTCGTGATCCCCAGAGAGCATATTTCCTCCGTCAACGGTGTGACGGCGGAAAACAGCGCCCTCGTTGCGCATATCTTTGAAGTGATTCCGCAGATCGCCGCTGCCGAAGGACTCACCGGCGGCTACCGCGTGGTCAGCAACTGCGGCGATGATGCGGGGCAGACCGTCCATCATCTGCATTTCCACATCCTCGGCGGCAAGCGGATGGAAGACCGCATGGCATAACCCCCGCAATCTGCCGTATATTCCGCGAAAAGTCGCGTATGGTGGTTGACTTTGTCACTTTGAAATGCTAAACTACTTTAAGTTTCTGACCGAATATTCGGAAAAAGAAAGCGAGAGGTAATATGGAAGAAAACAAAATGGAAAAACGCTATGGCCTGCCGACTGCCATTTCCATGGTCATCGGTATCGTCATCGGCTCCGGCGTGTTCATCAAGGGCGGCAAAGTCCTGAACCTGACCGGTGGAAATCTGTGGCAGGGCATTGCCGTTGTCGGCATTGTCGGCCTCATCTGCATCATCTGCTCCCTCGTTTTTGCAACGCTGGGTTCCCGTTACGAAAAGGTCAACGGTGTTGTTGACTACGCTGAAATGGCGCTTGGCCCCAAGTATGCCTACTATGTCGGCTGGTTCATGAACTTCATTTATGTTCCCGCTCTGGTATCCATGCTGGCGTTCTTCTCCGCCATGATGTTCCTGCAGCTGTTCGGCATCAAGGCGGTCGACTTTGCAAACGGCTCCATCAACCCCACCGCGATCGGCGTGGGTGCAGGCTTTATGATGATCGGCTACGGCATCAATGCCCTCAGCCCCAAGCTGGCGGGTAAGTTGCAGGTCGGCATGACAGTCATCAAGCTGATCCCCCTGATCCTGATGGGCGTCATCGGCACCATTGCCGGCCTTGTGAACGGCGCAACGCTGGATGTGCTGAACTTCGTTAACACCGCCGACTACGTCGCGGTGGACGGCGCCGGCTTCTTCAAGGCCATCGTCGGCTTCGCATTCGCGTATGAAGGCTGGATCCTTGCCACCTCCATCAATGCCGAGCTGAAGGATGCAAAGAAGAATCTGCCCCGCGCTCTGATCATCGGCTCTCTGGTCACCATCGTGATCTATGCCCTGTACATTTTCGCCATGAGCTGCGTCGGCGATGTCAAGACCATCACCGGCACCTGGCCGTTCGGCGAGACGCTGCCCCGCATCGCATTTTCGAAGCTGTTCGGCAATGTGATCGGCACCATCGTTTACGTGTTTATCACCATCTCCTGCCTCGGCACCATGAACGGTCTGATCATGTCCTCCTGCCGCGGCCTGTATGCTCTGTCCGCACGCGGCATGGGCCCCAAGCCGGAGTTCTTCGGCGACATCGACAAGCAGAACAACTTCGCCATCAAGTCCGCGATCGTCGGCATGATGACCGGCGGCTTCTGGTACGCATGGACTGTTATGATGTGGATGGGCGGCCCGGAGATGTTCGGCGCCGTGCACGGCTTCGAGTGGCTCGCATGGGAGCCCGATGAGATCGGAATTATCTGCCTTTACATCATGTACATTCCCATGATGATCGGTCTGATGATCAAGGCAAAGGACCTCGGTGTGTTCCAGCGCTACATCCTGCCCGGCCTCGGCCTGATCTGCTGCCTCTTCTTTGCCTATGCCATCTGGAACGGCTACGGCTGGAAGAAGTGCATCGGCTTCCTGATCTTCTTCCTGGTTGTTGAGTTTATCGGATTCCTGTTCAAAAACGGCGGAAAGAAGAAAGCCTGACTGACACAAGCGCCATAACGAAATCAAAACCACGCAGCCCGTTTCGGACGGAAACGGCTGCGTGGTTTTTCTATGTTTCCCGCCTGCGTGAGACCGCGCCGCAGGCGGGGCTGCGGACAACCCGGATCAGACGGGAAAAACTGAGGGAAAAATTGAATATTTCGCAGAAGTATATCACAAAGATATACCCACCGAGGGCTGCGCGCGGCAATACGAAAATGACCAGCGCAACGCCGATGCACGCTTCCGCAATGTTGAAGCCCATGCTCCACATCATCTGACCGAGCCCCTTCAGGCAGCCGTCCGTGACAATGTCCATGTACATGACGGGAACGAGAAACGCGAAAATGCGGATGTAGGCGCCGACGCTGCGGCTGTGGTAAATCAGGCTGCCGAGTGTGTCGGCGGCGAAAAACAGCACTGCGGCAACCGCGAGAGAAAAGAGCAGCGTGAGCTGCAGAAGGCCCGCGACCGTTCTGCGGATGCGCCGGACGCTGCCGCATACCTGCGCGGCTGTCAGCTCGGGTACGCTCAACTCCGCGAGCGCGGAGAGCAGGCAGGATGGGAAGCCGATGATCGGAAACACCATGCCCGTGATCGTGCCGTAACCGCTGAGGGCGCGGTCGGCGGACAGTCCGGAAGCACGCAGCTTGCGCGGAACAAGCAGGTTTTCCAGCGTGGAAAGACCGGTGCGCGCATACGCGCTGAATGCAAGCGGCAGCGCAATGCGCAGCATACGGGCGGTCAGAGGGGGCGAAGCGGCGTTCCGATGCTGCCTGCGGTGCAGACGGTCGGGGAGGTAAAGCGCGGCAACAAGCGAGAGCGAAACCGCGTCGGCGATCAGATTGCCGCGCGCGATCGCCGCGCAGCTTTGCTCAATGTCGCCGTCCTCCGCGCGGCTGAGCAGCAACATGACGCACACGACGTTGACGAGCTGCTCCGTGACCTGCACAGCGGCGGATTTCCATGCGCTTCCGCTTGCGATAAAGTAGCCGTTCAGCACGGAGGCAAGCGAGATCAGCGGCAGCGTAAAGGCGATGATACGCAGGCTCACTACCGTCCGGGCGTCCCGAATCCAAAGAAAACCGATCGGCTCGGCGCCGAAAAACAGCAGCAGGAAGGCAGCGCAGCCGAATGCGGCGGCATACGCAAGACAGCGGCTTACCGCGCTGTCGGCATTCCCGCTGCTGCCGCGCCCCAGCTCCTCGGAAATCAGGCGGGTGGTCGTAAAACGGATGCCGGATATGGCGAGGGTGGCAGAGAGCATGCTGACGGTGACAATGAGCTGCCACAGACCGATCCCGGCAGCTCCGATGCGTCCGGCAAGCCAGACCTGATACCCGAGCCCGATGCAGCGCATCACGAGTGATGCGCCCGTCAGCAACGCC
>JAZQNZ010000184.1:0-7972 GCA_045627665.1 Oscillospiraceae bacterium | reverse complement strand
AGCTGCGCCCCGAGCGAGACCGCTTCTTCGATCACATCGTCGGTAATGTCGAGCGCCGCAACGGCCTTTGTAACCTCGGCGTCGCAAAACCCGACAAGCAATCCGACGTTATCGAAGTCAAGCTTCATATCATATGGTGCGATCTCATCAAAATAATCACGGATCTCTTTCACGCTTGCCATAGCACGACCTCCTCATACAGCTCTAAATAAGCGTTCAGCATCTCTTTCAGCCCGGCAAGCAGGGAGCGGTCGGAGCTTGCAGAACGCTCCATCCCCTGGATCTGCTTGCGCAGTCGCTTGATCTGATCCTCCGCAAACGGACGCAGCAGCGGATCTCTTTTTTCAACCAGCACCGGGTCCACTGCGGGCGCGGGGCGCATTTCTCCGCGCGCGATCAGCCATACGAGATAGATCCTCCCGGTATCATAAACGAGGGAAGCATCGCTGACCCGGCATCCGCGTTCGCCGAGCCATGCGCGCAGCAGCTCCGGTTTTGTCTGCGGCTGCAGGATGAGACGCTTTTCAAGCGCCCAGGGCGACGCTTCAAGAATGCCGAGGATTGTTTCACCGCCCATTCCGGCGATGATGACGGTGTCAACGGAATCCGGAGCAACGCCGGAAAGTCCGTTCGTCAACAGAAGCTGAAGACGATCGGAAACCTCATATTTCTCCGCATCCGCTGCGGCGCGGCCGAGCGGACCGGAGCGAATATCGGCGGCGACGGCATGATCGGCTCTCCCGGTTTGCAAGAGCCAGATCGGTATGTAAGCGTGATCGGTGCCGACGTCGATCACACGACTGCCGGCAGGAATGTAATCCGCGATGCGCTGCAGGCGCGGGGACAAACGAATACTCAAAATATCACCCAAATCAATAAAAATCGGCGGGGCGGTTTTCTGCAAAAGAAATCCACCCCGCCCTTTTTGTCAAGCTCAGCGCGATGCGATAAAAGCGTTCAGCTTAACAAGGAATGCATCAACGTCCACGCCGTGGGCATTGCAGGCTTCCTCAACGTTTTCGCCGCTGGCCAGAGCGCAGCCCATGCAGTGCATGCCGATTTCCTGAAAAAGAGGAACGGAATCGGGTGCATTCATCATAATATCGGAAATAACAGTATCTTTCGTCACTTCAAACATTACAGAGAACCTCCAAAAGTAATTGATAGAATTATTATACCCGGAATGCAGCAAATTTCAACTATATTTTTAAAATAACAAAAGGCGCAGGTGCCGAAAAGCGCCTACGCCTTTTGCAGAAATGCTGAAAATTACTCAGCAGCCTTCATCTTAGCAAAGCAATCGCTGCAATACACAGGACGATCGTCTCTGGGCTGGAAGGGCACGCGTGCCTCACCGCCGCAAGCTGCGCAGGTAGCAGTGAAGAACTCACGGGGACCGCGGGCTGCGTTCTTGTGTGCGTCACGGCAGGGCTTGCAGCGCTGGGGCTCATTCTGGAAGCCGCGCTCTGCGTAGAACTCCTGCTCACCGGCGGTGAAAACAAACTCGTTACCGCACTCTTTGCAAACTAAAGTCTTGTCTTGATACATTTTGAATCCTCTCTTTTGATATCTTGCCTTTGGGGCTTTAATATTTGCGTCAGCTTTTTTCAGCTGAAGTCGCCGGGAGTAATGTGCCGCGCCAGCTTCTTGCGGATGCGCTGTACAGCATTGTCAACGGACTTTTCGGAACGGCCGCAATGCAGCGCAATTTCGCCGTAAGATAATCCGCTGAGATAATCTTCCAGAATCTGTGATTCAAATGCCGAAAGATATCGGGAAAAAATTATCTGATAATCCTTGGCTCCTTCCCTTTCGAGAAGCTGCTGTTCCGCAGACAGAACATACCCGCCTGTCGGGTAAAGTGCAGCGTGCTGTTCTTCACTGGAAAGGAATTCATCCAGAGGAACGCCGTCATTCAGCGGGGAATGCTTCTGCCTTGAAGCGGATCTTGCAGCGCTGATGATGCGGCGACGGATGCACAATTCCGCAAAAGTATGGAACGAAACTCCCTCCGAGGGGTCAAATTCGCGCATGGCGGACAGCAGGCCGATCATTCCTTCCTGGAGGAGATCCTCGCTGTCGCCCCCGGCAAGAAAATAAGGCCGGATGCAGATTTTCACAAGACGGCGGTAGCGCAGCGCAAGCTCATTGCCGGCAGCCGCATCACCGGAAGAATACAAGGAGTACAATTCGTTGTCAGAAACTGCGGGATAATCGATCAATTCACTGATTCCCCCAAAAAACTAAAGTCAGTATATGCGCATTCGATGAATTTGTCAAGAAAATGGCCGAAAATAATGTGTAATTTATTTATGATTTTTATAAAAACAGCCGATTCTCAGAGCTCCATCCTGCTTTGACCGTGGAACGGAATGCCCAAATGCTCATAGGCGCGCTGGGTAACGCATCTTCCGCGCGGCGTTCTGGTCAGGAATCCCTGCTGCAGCAGATACGGTTCATACACATCCTCCAGCGTGATGGCCTCTTCGTTGATCGTTGCCGCGAGCGTTTCAAGTCCGACCGGCCCGCCGTTATAATACTCGATAATGCTGGTGAGCATACGTCTATCCAGCGCGTCAAGCCCCATATGGTCGACCTCAAGCCGTGTCAGTGCTTCGTCGGCGACGGACTTGGTGATGACTCCGTCAGCACGCACCTGCGCAAAATCTCGCACACGGCGGAGCATACGGTTTGCAATTCGGGGTGTTCCGCGGCTGCGCTTTGCGATCTCCTGTGCGCCGTCCGGCTCAATGCTGATATCGAGAATTCCCGCCGAACGTTCCACGATGCGCTGCAGCTCCTCCGGCGTATAAAGCTCCAGACGGAGCACCACGCCGAAACGGTCGCGCAGCGGCGCGGTCAACTGCCCGGAACGCGTTGTGGCGCCGATGAGGGTAAACTTCGGCAGATCGAGTCGGATCGAGTTCGCGCTTGGGCCTTTGCCGATGATAATGTCGATTGCATAATCCTCCATCGCGGGATATAAGATTTCCTCAACCTGACGGTTCAGGCGGTGGATCTCATCGACAAAGAGAATATCGTTCTCCTGAAGATTGGTCAGAAGCGCAGCAAGATCGCCGGCTTTTTCGATCGTCGGCCCGGAGGTGATGCGCATATTGACGCCCATCTCATTTGCTATAATGGAAGCCAGCGTCGTCTTGCCGAGACCCGGAGGGCCGGAAAGCAGGACATGATCCAGCGGCTCGCCGCGCTGCTTGGCCGCTTCGATAAAAACGCGGAGATTCTCTTTTGCCTTATCCTGACCGGTATATTCGGTCAAAAACCGGGGCCGCAGTGACACCTCTCCGTGATCCTCCGGAAGGATCGTTGTCGAGGTGATCGCCTGTTCAAAGGTATCGTCGGAAAAATTGATGCTCATTCCCCGTGCCTCACTTCATCATCTGTTTCAGGGCTGCCTTGATCGTCTGCTCCAGCGTCAGTTCGTCGGTGTTGATCGCACGCAGCGCGGCGGAAATCTCCGCAGTACCGTAGCCGAGGACGGCAAGCGCCGCGGAAGCGTCGTCAAGTTTGGTACGTGCGCCCTGCACCGGCGCGGCGGCCTTGTTCCCGGTGAAGGAGATGGATTCCGTGCTTTTTGCCATCTTATCCTTTAATTCAAGAATGACGCGCTGCGCGATCTTTTTGCCGATCCCCGGTGCGGCGGTAATCGCTCTTTCGTCCTCGGAAAGAATGCTCATTGCAAGCGTTTCCGGAGTTGTAACAGACAAAATCGCCGCAGCGGCCTTCGGCCCGACGCCGGAAACCCCAAGCAGCAGCTCAAAGCAGTGCTTTTCGCTCTGCGTGGCAAAACCGTAAATGTCAAACGCATCCTCGCGGATATAGACATAAGTATAGAGCTTTGCCTTCTCCCCCGCCTTCAGTTGACTGAGCGTATAGGAAGAGGTGTTGATATGAAAGCCGATACCGCCGCAGTCGATCACAGCCGCACCGGGCAGCAGCTCTGCGGCAATGCCGCTTATATAGTGGAACATACGTCATTTCCTCCGTTTTTTGTCAGAAGTGAGGTGGAGCTGCGCGCATGGCAGATCGCCATGGCAACCGCGTCCGCCGCGTCGTCCGGCTTCGGCGCCGACGGCATATTCAAAATGCGGCGAACCATGTCGATCACCTGCTTTTTTTCCGCCCTGCCGTAGCCGACGACCGCCTGCTTCACCTGAAGCGGCGTGTATTCATATACAGGAATATTATGGCGATATGCCGCAAGCAGAATGACGCCGCGCCCGTGTGCAACGGCGATGCCTGTGGTGATGTTTGTATTGAAAAAAAGTTCTTCGATCGAGATCGCATCGGGATGAAAGGTGTCGAACAGTTCCTCAAGGTCGGAGTAGATCTGATCCAGACGCGAAGAAAGGGCCGTGCGAGCTGGCGTGCTGATAATGCCGCATGAAACATATTTCTGGTTTCCGCGGTCAGCGTCGATGACACCGAAGCCTACAGTTGCGATGCCGGGGTCGATCCCGAGAATGCGCATCGGTCCGTTCCCTCCCTTCCGAAATACTCTATGCAGATATTGTACCACAAGCGCGGCAGGAAACGCAACATTTTCAGCTCATATAAAAATCCGCCCGGCGGCGTGATGCCGTGGGCGGATCAATAATCCTCAAAAGTCAGGCGCGGGGATGCGCCTTATTATAAACGTCCTTGAGCTGCTTTTTCACAAGCTGGGAATAAATCTGCGTGGAGCTGATATCGGCATGACCGAGCATTTCCTGAATGGAGCGGAGATCGGCGCCGTTTTCCAGCAGATGCGCGGCGAAAGAATGACGCAGCGTGTGGGGTGTGATGTCCTTTTCGATTCCGGCTTTGGTCTGATAGGACTTGATGATCTTCCAGAAGCCCTGACGGGACATACGTTCGCCGCTGACATTGACAAAAAGCGCTTTCTCATCCGGCGTTGCGATCATACGGGGACGGACAAATTCGGTATATTCAACGAGCGCCTTGATTGCTGCATTATAGAGCGGAATGACGCGGTCGTGATCTCTGCCGTGGCAGGTAATGATGCCGGCGGAAAGATTGATGTCGAAAATATCAAGACCGCTCAGCTCACTGACACAGGTGCCTGTCGCATACAGGAGCTCAAGCATGGCGCGGTCACGATAACCCTTCGCGTCAACGCACTCCGGCTGCTCCAGCAGAAGCTCAACTTCCTTGCTGGTGAGGATTTGCGGCAGCTTTTGCGCAGTTTTATCCGGAACAAGCACACTCGCGGGATTGCTTTCCACCACGGATTCATCCATCAGAAAAGCATAAAACCCCTTAATGGATGCGATCGCGCGGGAAACCGTTGCCACAGACTTTCCTTTGGCTTTCAGACCGGAAACATACTCGGACAAAACCGTCTCGTCAGCAGTATCGAAAGTGGCGTCAGAATGAGATGCAAGATAATCACCAAGCTGACGAATATCGCGGAGATATGAACTGAGGGTATTTGCGGAAGCCTTCTTCACGTTCTGAAGATAAGCTTCATAGCTTGCCAGGCAGGCAGCATCAGTCATTTCATATCCCCCTTTCTATTTATCAGAAATATATCTTTTCAAAAATCAGCGGCAGGCAGCAGCAGAAATACAGCGCCTCAACTGAAAATAGCAGCACCACAGCAGCAGCGTGATAAACCAGGGATTTCGGCGAAACCGAGTACCGTATGGTGCGTCCGAACGGCAGGAGCATTCGGGAAAGCCGGAAACTGTCCGTAGCGATCAGTAGAAATGCCGGGATGCAGAAAAGCGACGGAATGCCGATCAAAATCAGACCCTGCAGAAGTCCGGAATACCCATCGGCGGAAAACAGCGCCGCAACTGCGCAGCCGAAAACAAATCCTCTGAAAAGCGAGAGGATCGGAATAAAGAAAACGCCGAGGTATCCGGTGGAAAAAGCAAATGCTGCAGCCGCGAATGGCAGTGATCGAACAAGCACCTGAAAAAAGCCGTCCGGCGCCTCAGCGTAGGATAACAGCGGAACGGAGAAAAGTACAGCGGGGATGGTGCGTGAATATAGTCCGATCACGCTGCCGGCGGCAACGCCAAACAAAAGCGGCAGCGCCGTCAGTGCGGAACGATGACGTTCCGAAGAAAAGAGAGCGGCAGTGTCTGTAAAAAAGCGGCCGCGGTCAAAGCGAAATTTTGCCGTCATGACGTGTGAACCTCAGTTGAAAAGAAGCGGTTGCACAATTTACATAATCAGCATCAACAAATATAATACAAAACAAATTGCATATCAAGAGCTTTGGAGAAAGAAGTTCATTTTTGGCAATTATGACAATATATTATGTTAACAGTGTTATGTAAACATTACAACTATTTACGTTTAGAGCGAATATAAAAAACTTGATTTATCAATGTATTACGTCGATATGTTGTGAATATGTTACGATTTGTCACAATATCTTGTAATGCGAAATTCAATTATGTTAACTTCTTCATTTGATAACTACCTGTATTTTCTTTTCCTGCGGTGGCGCTGTCCGCGCCGGGATGTCAGCAAAGTACCAGCAAAAGCACCAAAAAGCAAGACGGCAATATTCAAAATGTACCTGATTCCAAAGGTTTCTCTGTCGGAGGCAAGCAGTATCACGGTCAAGATCACAAACAGAACGCTTTCGCCAATCAGCGCACTGAGAATGTTTCCCCTCTCCTTTTCCCTGCTGCACAGAACGCCGCAGATGACAGAGCTGACCGCAAGGCAGATCATCCCCGTCGGGAATTTATCGCTCTGCAGAATCTCCACGCGCTCCTGCGCCAGCGCCGCCGCTGTCAGCAATAGCATAAACACCCCGGCGCTGATCAGCCCGAAAGTCAGCAGCTTCACGGCATACGGTGTCTGCCGGATCTCCTTCTGTTTCGACATATAATAAACCTCCCTGAATAAGCTTGTTCAAGTTTATTCAGGGAGGTTGTTCAATATTACATTTCAGTCAGATCTGTTGGGCTTACTTGCTGCTCTCGTTTTTCTCAATGGTGTTCATCGAGATCGCCCATTTGTTCACCTGAATGCGAACACGGTCTTCACCGGTTTCGAAGGTGATCAGGTCACCGCTGATGTCAACGATCTTACCGACCATACCGCCGATGGTGGTGATTTTGTCACCGACGGACAGGCTATTGCGCATCTCTTCCGCTTTCTTTTTCTTCTTGTTCTCGGGACGGATGAGAACAAAATAGAAAACGACGAGCATAACGACCAGCAGGATCAGGCCGCTGTAGCTGGACGCACCGCCGGCAGCAGCAGCGCCGGAGCCGGAGCAGCCGGACAGCAGGACGCAGGACGCGACCGCCGCGGAGAGAATACCAATCAGATTAACAATTTTCTTTTTCATAGGGAACCTCCTAAATTTGTAACGTTTTCAGTATACAATCTGAATATTGGAAATGCAAGTATTTTCTATCAAACTCATATGCGTTCCGCGAGTTTTTCTGAATATTCTCTGCGGAAGCTCTCGAAACGTCCCTCGTCGAGTGACTCGCGGATGCGGGACATGAGCGTATTGTAAAAATATAAATTGTGCATCACCATCAGTCGCAGCGCGAACGGCTCCTGCGCTTTGAGCAGATGGCGGATATAACTTTTCGAATATCTGCGGCAGACGGGGCAGTCGCATTTTTCGTCGATCGGGCCGGGATCGTGGTCGTACTTCCGGTTATTGATATTGATGACGCCGTCCCACGTAAACAGATGCCCGTGCCGACCGTTTCTCGAAGGCATGACACAATCAAAAAAGTCAACGCCGCGGGCAACGCTCTCGATGATATTGCTCGGCGTACCGACGCCCATGAGATAGCGCGGCTTGTCCTTCGGCATATACTCCTCCACCGCCGCGATGGTATCGTACATTTCCTGATGTGTCTCCCCTACGGCGAGGCCGCCGATCGCGTAGCCGGGAAGATCCAGCTCCGCGATTTCCTGCATATGCTCGATGCGCAGATCGTGAAAAATCGTCCCCTGATTGATTCCC
>JAZQNZ010000183.1:0-2115 GCA_045627665.1 Oscillospiraceae bacterium | reverse complement strand
GAAGCACTCGCTCTGTATAAGGATCAGGGCTTTTCCGGCAAGAACACCGACCGCCCCGACTTTCTGCGCCTCCTGCGCGACATCAGGGCGGATAAGATCAGCAAGCTCTATGTCTACCGCCTTGACCGTTTCTTCCGTTCCATTGCTGACTTTGGTCAGCTTTGGAACGTCCTGCAGGAGCACAATGTAGAGTTTGTTTCCGTAACGGAGAATTTCGACACCTCTGCGCCCATGGGACGAGCCATGCTCCACATCATCATGGTCTTTGCCCAGCTGGAGCGTGAAACAACCGCCGAGCGTGTGCGCGACAACTACGCCAGCCGCGCCGCCCTCGGCGCGTGGCCGGGCGGACCCGCGCCTTTCGGCTTCACGATTGGGCGAACGTCGGCACCAGACGGGCGCGCAGTTCCCACACTGACCCCCGTCCCGGAGCAGTGCGCTGTCATTGCCCGCGCGTTTGAAGAGTACGCAACGGAGGATATGTCGCTAAGTCTTCTTGCCCGCAGGTTCAACGACAACGGCATCCCCTGCGCGCAGCGCGACTGCTGGGACAGCGTCAGTCTCTCCCGCCTGCTGCACAACCCTGCCTATGTAAAAGCCGATGCGCAGGTGCAGCTCTATTATACGTCGCTCGGCGTCAATGTCATCTCCCCGGACAGTGCGTTTGACGGGAAGCACGGGCTTCTTCTCTACGGGAAGCGCAGAGCAAACGACCGCAAATACACCGATGTGAAGGATCACAGTCTGACGGTATTGAACAGCGAAGGCATCGTCTCCTCCGAGTTGTTTCTCGACTGTCAGGAAAAGCTCTCTCACAATGCCCAGCTCAAAAACGCCGGCAAGGGGAAGCATACCTGGCTCAGCGGGTTGATGAAATGCGCCGACTGCGGCTACAGCATCAGTGTGATGAAGGAGAAAAGCGGGCATCGGCGCCTGAACTGTTCCGGACGCTACAATCTCTCCAGATGCAGTGCTTCGATCCATGTGGATCTGACGGAACTGGAGGTCGCTGTCGCGGCGGAGCTGGAGCGTCTGCTTGCGGAGTGCCCCGCGGAGACGCCTGCCGTGCCGGAAAAGGACTCTTTCACGGAAAAGCTTGCCGACATTGACCGCCGCGCCGACCGTCTGCTGGACGCATTCGCGGCGAGCGAAAAGATGGACTCCCCTGCCCTTGCCCGCGCGCTCGACCGTCTGGAAAAGGAGCGCGAGCATCTGCTGGAGGCGCGCAAACGGGAGCGCAGCCGCGTTCCTCTTCCCGAAAAGCTCGTCTTTTCCGCTCTGAGTCTTGAAGAAAAGAAGCTCGTCGCCGCGCAGTTTATCGAGCGCGTTGAGGTCGGCGAGCACTCGGCTGAGGTCAAGAGGCTCGTTTGATAAAATCAGGCAGAAAAGTGAAAAGCAAAGCAGTATCAAAACTTCACTCTCGACATAGTTTCATTGTTTGTATTCACTCAGACAGGTTCGCAATGCGCACAGAAGCACTGCGCTTGGCAGCCGTCAGGCAGAACCCGAGAGCGCTGAAATATGTGCCGCGCCGGGTGAGGACGCGGGAACTGTGCATTGCGGTCGCTCAAAGCGTGCGGCGGCACGGCGCTCTATTCGCTATGCTGTTCAGAATTTCTTCCAGCGGTACGTTCTCAGCCATCAGCCTTCCGCCGTACTCGTTTGGGTGAAGTCCGTCCATCGAAAAGCCCGCTCTGAGTTTTTCCGGCGCAGCGGGATCGGACGCGACCGCTTCAAAATCTACGACGCCATCTGCGGCGCCCTGCAATCTGATCCAGGCGTTGATCTCCCGCCGGAGTGCTTCGCATTTTTTGTACCATGGTTCGTTTAAGAAAATCTCCTCCGGCAGGATCGTGCAGAGGAAAATCTTCGCTCCGCCTGCGTGGGCTTCCGCCGCAAGCGCTTTACACCGTTCGATGAACAGCTCCGCCGTCGGCGTCTGGTCCGGATGACCAAACTGGAAGCAGTGGGATATGTCGTTGATCCCCTCCAGCACCAGCACCGCGTCCGGCTGCATACCGCCGAAAACGTCCTCCCGGAATCGCAGATAGCCCGCTTTGCCGAAGATGCTGCTGCGCTCCTTCATATCCGGAAGATACGTCGCGTCGTAACAGA
>JAZQNZ010000182.1:0-2725 GCA_045627665.1 Oscillospiraceae bacterium | reverse complement strand
CGCGAGCAGCTTTTCTTTGACCCGAAGAACGGGTATGACCTGATCGATACCAAAGAGCAGATCGCGCTGGAAAAATACTGCGATGGCTACAAGACCTTTCTGAACGAGTCCCGCACCGAGCGCGAAGCTGTCCGAAATGCCATTGCCCTTGCCGAAGCGAAGGGGTTTGTTCCGTATACTCCCGGCATGGAACTTAAGCCGGGCATGAAGCTTTACCGCGCAAACCGCGGCAAGGCGATCATGCTTGCAGTGATAGGAAAGCAGCCGCTCGCGGAGGGCTGCAACATCGCCGCCGCCCATGTGGACGCGCCGCGTCTTGACCTGAAGCAGCTCCCGCTGTATGAGGACAGCGAACTGGCATATTTCCGTACGCACTACTACGGAGGCATCAAAAAATACCAGTGGCTTGCAATTCCGCTGGAGCTCCACGGCGTTGTCGTCCTTCGCAGCGGCGAAACGGTCGAAGTTGTGATTGGACGCGAGGCGGATGATCCGCAGTTCGTGATCTCCGACCTGCTGCCGCATCTTGCCGCCGACCAGATGCAGAAAAAAGCCAATGAATTTGTCAAAGGCGAAAACCTTAATATCCTCATTGGCTCCGTACCCTATGCCGCGGAGGGGGGAGACCGCGTCAAGCTTGCGGTGATGAGTCTGCTGAACGACCGTTACGGTATCACGGAGGAAGATTTCCTTTCTGCGGAGCTGGAAGTCGTTCCTGCGTTTGAAGTGCGCGATCTCGGCCTTGACCGCAGCCTGATCGGCGGTTACGGCCATGACGACCGCGTCTGCGCTTACGCCGAGCTGAAGGCGATTCTCGATCTCTCAGCCCCGAAGACTACGGCTGTCTGTATTTTTGCCGACAAGGAAGAAATCGGGTCTGAAGGAACAAGCGGTATGAAGAGCGAAGCGTTTGAGTGCTTCATGGAGGATCTCTGCGCCGCGCAGAATACCCCGCTGCGCCGCTGTTTTGAAAACTCCGTCTGCATCTCTGCCGACGTTTGCAATGCCCTTGATCCGCTTTATGCCGAGGTCAGCGAAAAACGCAACAACGCCAAGCTGAACTACGGTATGGGCATCTGCAAATACACCGGCTCGCGCGGCAAATCCGGCACGAACGATGCGGACGCGGAGACCGTCGGAAGACTGCGCCGTATTTTCTCTGAAAACGGCGTCGTCTGGCAGATGGCGGAGCTCGGAAAGGTCGATCAGGGCGGCGGCGGCACCGTTGCCATGTATATGTCCAAACGCAATATTTCCACCATTGACGCCGGGGTGCCTGTGCTGAGTATGCACGCGCCGTTTGAGACGGTCAGCAAATTTGACTGCTATATGACCTATAAAGGCGTCAAGGCGTTTTACGAGAAGAACTGACCGTCTTTTCGGTCACGCTTCTGATTAAAATTTCCCCTGTCTGCAAATGCTATCTGCGGACAGGGGGAATTTATTATATTATGAACGAGACGGATTTGATTGAAAAACTCGGCTGCACGGAAAAAGGCGAGATCCACTGCGTTACGATCATCGGGCAGGTGGAGGGACATCAGCCCCTCGGTGATGAGTGCAAAACGACAAAGTATGAGCATATCATGCCGCTGCTTGCTGCGATCGAGGAGTCACCGGAGGTCGGCGGGGTACTGCTGCTGCTGAACACGGTCGGCGGCGATGTGGATGCGGGGCTCGGCATCGCAGAGCTGATCGCCGGGATGAAAAAGCCGACTGCGTCGCTCATTCTGGGCGGCGGACACTCCATCGGCGTGCCGCTGGCTGTTGCGGCTGAACGCAGCTTTATCGCGCCGAGCGCGGCAGTGACGCTGCATCCCGTGCGTCTGACAGGCGTTGTGCTCGGCGCGCCGCAGACTTACCGATATCTGGAGCAGATGCAGGAGCGCATCGTCGGCTTCCTGACGGGACATTCAAACATCAGCCGTGAAAGCCTGCTGCGCTATATGCTGGCAACGGATGAGCTTGCAAACGATATGGGAACGGTGCTGACCGGCAGGGAAACGGTGGAGTGCGGTCTCATCGACACGCTTGGCGGACTGTCTGACGCCCTTGCCTGGCTGCATTCGCGCATTGATACTACTATCTGAAAATGGAACTTGACTGCAAATGCTTGTGCTTTTTCGGAATGTATGGTAATATAATTTGATAATCGGCTGCCGAGCGCAAATGCGGCACAGGCCGACGGTATCCGACTCCATGCATTTTTCGGAGGTCAAACATGACACTTATTCAGGCAATTTTTCTGGGACTGGTGCAGGGGATCGCGGAATTTCTGCCGATCTCCAGCTCCGGCCATCTTTCCATTTTTCAGCATCTGTTCGGCATGACCGCAACGGGGGAGGTCAACGTCTTTTTTGATGTTTTGCTCCATCTGGCAACGCTCGTGAGCGTCTGCGTGGTCTACCGGAAGGACATCGCCGCGATCGTGTGTGATTGTCTCGGCTTTGTGAAAAGCACCGGGCATCCCGTTCCCGGCGGAGAGCGGAAGGAATTCACAGGTGCGAGACTGCTTGTGATGATGTTTTTTGCAACGCTGCCGCTGTTTGCGGTCCTTCCGATTCAGGACTATGTTGAGCGGCTATACGATTCAACGCTGTTTATCGGGATTGCGCTGCTGTTCACGGGCGCGATGCTCTACGTTTCCGACCGTATGCCGCGCGGCAGCAAGTCCGAAAAGAGCATGAGCATAGTGGATGCGCTGCTCGTCGGCGTCTGTCAGGCG
>JAZQNZ010000181.1:0-2999 GCA_045627665.1 Oscillospiraceae bacterium | reverse complement strand
AACCGATACGCCGCGAAACTCGCGTTCTTGATTGCAGTAGATCAGTGTTTTTGAAACAAGCTCCTGCACGGCGCCGTCCGACGGCGTCCGGAGCGTCAGCTTATAGCGGTAGCGTCCCGCGATCTTCACCGTGGGATACGGCGCGGGGCCGAGGACATCCGTGCCCGCAAGATCCCGGACGCCGTGCTCCAGCAGTTCGCGGATGCGGGTGCAGCTTTTCAGCACCTGGTATTCCTCGCTGCCGATGACCGTCAGCGTGATGAGCCGGACAAACGGCGGACAGCGCTGCAGCCGGCGCAGTTCGATCTCGCGCTGATAAAACGCATCGTAATCCTGACGCGCGGCAAAGCGGATCACCTGATTTTCCGGGGTGAAGGTCTGGATCACGGCGCGGCCCGCGCGCTGCTGTCTGCCGCTTCGCCCGATCACCTGCGTGATGAGGGAAAAGCAGTTTTCGGAGGCGCGGTAATCGCCGGAGTAAAGACTCTGGTCGGCAAGCAGCACGCCGACAAGCGTCACATTTTCAAAGTTGAGCCCCTTTGTGACCATTTGGGTGCCGATCATAATGGGGATGTTTTCCTCGCGGAAGCGGGAAAACAGCGAATCGTGCCCGCCCGCCGCAGCGACCGTGTCGGTGTCCGCGCGCAGAAGCGGTATGCCCGGAAACAGCTCCCCGAGCTGCGCTTCGATCTTTTCCGTGCCGTCGCCGGTGTATTTCAGCTCGCCGCCGCAGTCCGGGCAGCGGGCGGCGGGACGCTGCGAATAGCCGCAGGCATGGCACATGAGTCTGCCGTTTCCGGCATGATAGGTCAGGTTGACGCTGCAGTTCGGGCATTTGAAGGTGAAGCCGCAGTCCACGCAGGTGATGAGCTTCGCCGTGCCACGGCGGTTGAGAAACAGAATGCTCTGCTCGCCGCAGTCGATATTCCGCTGCAGCTCCTCCCGGAGGAAAGAGCTGATGCTGCCGCCGTTGCCGGCGCGCAGCTCGCGCTTCATGTCCACAATCTTCACTTCCGGCAGCGCCATACGGTTGTAGCGCGTCGGCAGCGAAACCATCGCGTAGCGGCCGGTTTCCGCAAGGTAGCGCGTGGTGATCTCCGGCGTTGCACTGCCGAGCACCAGCAGCGCACCCGAGGCGGCACAGCGGTACTTTGCAACGTCCTTCGCGTGGTAGCGCGGCGCATTTTCGGATTTGTAGGTCGTCTCCTGCTCCTCGTCAATGATCACGAGGCCGATATTCTCCGCGGGGGCAAACACGGCGCTGCGCGTTCCGATCACAAGCTTTGCCTTCCCGGCGCGGACGCGCTTCCATTCGTCGTAGCGCTCCGCCGCGGAGAGAGAGGAATGCAGCACCGCGATCGTATCGCCGAAATAGGAGGAAAAGGTTTCCAGCATCTGCGGCGTCAGCGCGATCTCCGGAACGAGCAGCAGCACCGCCCGTCCGCTTTGCAGAACGCTTGCGATCAGGTGAATGTACACAGCCGTCTTGCCGCTGCCGGTCACGCCGTAAAGCAGGGCGCCGCAGGCTTCCCCGCGTCCGGCAAGGACGTGCAGACCGTCAAACGCGGTCTGCTGCTCCGGCGTCAGCACCGGGAGCGTTTCCAGCGCTTTGCCGCAGCGGTATGCAGGGCGGCGAAACACCTCCCTGCGGAAAAAGCTGACATAGCCGGGCTCCGCCAATGCGGCGATGCTCGCACGGCTCGCGCCCGTCATCGCGCGGATGTCGCTCATCTCCGCCTCGCCTACTGCGGACAGAAGGCGCAGCACGGCAGACTGCATCTTTGCGCGGGCGGCCTTCTGCGCAGCAAGCGCGGACGCCTCCTCGCCGCCGATCTCCAGACGCACCCACTCGCACAGCTTGTCCGAGACCTTGCGCGTCCCGTCGCTGTGGAACCACAGTCCCGCAGGGAGCATTGCCTTTGCCGCTTCGTACACCGTGCAGAAAAAGCGCTCCCGCATCCAGAAGGCAAGCCTGAGCTGCTCGTCCGTCAGAACCGGTTCTTCATCCGTCACGGTGAGGATCGGCTTCGGTGCGGCATAGTCGGTGTCGTCGGATACGCTGAGCACGATGCCCTCGGCACGGCGGTTGCCGCGGGAAAAGGGTACGGTCACGCGCACGCCCGGACGCACGGCATCCGCCAGCGGCTCCGGGACGGCGTAACTATAGGGGCGATCCACCCAGAAGGTGACTTCGGAAACTGCGATCTTTGCATATTTCACGCTCGTCGGTGTCCCTCCCCCATGTCAGTTTCTTTGTCTGTTCAGAGCGTCTCCTGCTCGCTCTCCGCTTCCGCTTTGACGGGAGCGGCCTGATTCACGGTCAGCTTGCCGGCGTAAACCTCGTTGATGGCAATGGAGACGGGCTTTTCGTCCAGAGACTCGCCGGACTCGTCCCATTCTGCGGAGATGGCTCTCGCGCGCTGCGCTACGACATTGACAAGCTGGTATCTGCTGCCGACTTTGTCGACCAGATCGGCTACGGGGGGATAAAGCATCATGATAATTACACCTCAAAAATAATATTTTTTTGCTTTTTATTTGTTGTTCTGCGCTTTTTTGTATGTATCTATGATCGCGGAGATCTCTTCGGCGGCGCGCTCAAGCACATCGTTGACGACGACATAGTCGAAGCGGTCGCGGTATTCAAATTCGCACTTTGCCTGCTCCAGACGCCCCTGAATGACCTCGGCGCTGTCCGTGCCGCGGGCGACAAGGCGGTGCTCCACCTCCTCGATGCTGGGCGGCATGACAAAGATCAGCAGCGTTTCGGGACGCTGCGCCTTCACCTGCATCGCGCCCTGAACCTCGATATCAAGGTAAACATCGTTGCCGGCGTCAAGCTGCGCTTCCACGGCGGCGCGGGGCGTGCCGTAACAGTTTCCGACGTATTCGGCGTGCTCCAGAAATTCGCCGTTTTCCACCATGCGGTCAAACTGTTCGCGGTCAATGAAATAGTAGTCCACACCGTCCGTCTCGCCGGCGCGGGGCTTTCGCGTTGT
>JAZQNZ010000180.1:0-3864 GCA_045627665.1 Oscillospiraceae bacterium | reverse complement strand
GCGGGCGCGTGTATGACAGCACCGGGCAGCACTACGGCTTCCGCGCCGTGAATATGGATAACGGCAGACTCTGCTGGTCAATCTGCGCGGCAGGCGCAGCCGCAAATCTCTGCTTCGGCAGGGGCCTTTGCTTTTTTCCGTTTTTCTGCTGATCCGCCGCGAAACGCAAAGAATGTATACGAAAAGCTCCCCCGCTTATCTGTAAGTGCGGGAGAGCTTTTTTAGTATCAGTCGAGATAGGCGGGGGCATAGGCGGAATAATCCAGAATATCGCAGAGCTGCGTGAGGATAACGCTCATGCCGCCGTTTGCGTAATCGGGAGCTTCGGTGCGCAGCGGCAGACCGTCCTTGGGCGTCAGCGGCAGAAGCACCCGCACGCAGGTGCCCTCTCCGCAGCGGCTTGCCAGAATCATCGCGCCGCCGTGCAGCTCCGCGATGCCGCGGCAGATGCCGAGACCAAGCCCGCCGGTGTCCGTTGTATTGAAGGAGTGCTCGTTGAAGCGGTTTTCGTATGCGGTGAATACGGTGCTGAGCTTTTCCGGGTCGATCCCGCAGCCGTTGTCATCCACGGTGAGCGCGGCGCTTTCCCCCTGAAGGGAGAGCTTCAGACGCACGATCCCGGAGGACGGTGTGTGCATCAGCGCGTTGGAGAGAAGGTTGAGGATGAGCTGCTCCACCTTCGGCGCATCCACGCAGGCGGAGATCTTTTCGTGGGTACAGACAAATTCGACCCTTGCCCTGTCAGATTCGGTCAGGAGGTTGACGGTGGAAACAGTGTCCGCACACATTGCAACGAGATCGGTGTAGCGCGGTACCATCAGCGCGCCGCCCTCACAGAGCGCGCGGGTAAGATTCAGATTGGAGAGCCTGCGGTTGAGCGCGTAATAGTTGTGGTTGAGTATCGAAAAGTATTTTTTCGCTTCCGGGGCACTGAGATCGAGAATCTTCTCCAGACGCTCTGCGGCGAGACGGATGCTGAAAAGAGAAGAGAGCATCCCGTTGAGCAAACTGTCGGAAAGACAGCCGCGCATTTCCGAGGCGCTGCGGTTTTCGGAGAGCGAGAGCAGAAGCACGTCCCCGTCGCGCAGGGCGGAGACAGAACAGCTTTTGCCGCGGATGACCCCGGAGGAGAGAAAGGTTTCGGCCTGCTCCTGAAGAATGTGGTCAGGGATCAGACCGCGCGCATTCGCGCCGGGAGTGACGTCCGGCAAAAGCTCGCGTGCGGCAAAATTCATTGTGATGAGCTTACCGCCGCGCAGCGCAAGCATGGGGGTGCGGCTCAAATCAAGGACGTTCTGCAGGTTTTTGTCCATAGCGATCCTCCGGCAATTTTTGAGTTCTGTTTATCTATCGTTTGCGGGACACATCATTATATTCAGCGGGACAAGGCCGATATTTTTCCCCGCTGCGGTAAAAAGGGGGAGCTTTTCGGCCGTTGTTGGTATTATAGCAGGTTTTCGACAAAATAACAGAAAAAAGTACAATATCGGATGCGTCAGATTTTAAAAGAACACAGCCTCAACAGTGCGACATCTGTTGAGGCTGTTGTTTTATGGGATGAGGACAAAATGAAAAAGAAATTGACTCTTGCAAGTATTATATTACTCGCCAGATGTTACGAAATAAAGCGTGCAAATATTAAAAAAATATTAAGTTGCGACTTGACATAATATTTTTGCGCGAAAGAATAGGGAATATGATATCACGCCGATAAGCCCAAAATATAGAAATAGTTCCCGCCAGCGCCCAAGCTGTTGCGGTTGACATAACGGAAATCGTGATAATTAAACTCTGTTAAGTGAAAAAATTATGTATCGTATGTGCTTGTGCAGTAATCGCGGATCGCCTGCTGCAGAGTTTTCAGATCTTCAAAGGTCTCCGGTCTGCGGCGCGGGTCGCGCAGAAGGGCGGCGGGGTGGAAAAGCGCCATGGTCATGATGCCGTCCTTCACTGTCCACTGGCCGTGCTCCTTCGTGATCTTGAAGTCGGGACGGATATAGGTCGCGGCGGCGATCCTGCCGAGACAGACGATGATCTTCGGGCGGATGATCTCAATCTGCTGCTTCAGCCAGACGGAGCAGGCCTCCTGCTCGATGTTCAGCGGGTCGCGGTTCTGCGGCGGACGGCACTTGACCATATTGGCGATATAGATCTTTGTGCGGTCGAGGTCGATCAGCTCCAGCATATCGTCCAGAAGCCTGCCTGCGCGGCCGACAAAGGGCTCACCCTTCAGGTCCTCCTGCTCACCGGGGCCTTCTCCGATCAGCATGACCTCCGCATTCGGATTGCCGACGCCGAATACGACGTTGGTGCGTGTTTCGCAAAGACCGCAGCGGCGGCATTCGAGACATTCTTTTTTCAGTTCTTCCAGACCCATATCGGATACCTCCGGGAGACAGTTTTTTATACCCTGTTATTATATCACAGCGCGACGGTGTTTCCAAGCGGAATCGTTCTTTTTCGAGCGATATCCGCGTAGCACTGCAATTTATTATAAAAATAGTATGGCATGCTTGAAAACGCCGCAATATGTGTTATAATTAAAAGGTTAGTAGTTACAAATATTATTCCGGAGGCAGAATCAACCATGGCAAAAAAACAGTTCAAGGCCGAGAGCAAGCGTCTGCTTGACCTGATGATCAACTCAATCTACACCCACAAGGAGATTTTTCTGCGTGAAATCATCTCCAATGCGTCCGACGCGATCGACAAGCTCTGCTATGTTTCGCTGACGGATGAGGGCGTGGGTATGAACCGCAGCGACTTCCGCATCCGCGTTACCGTGGACAAGGACGCCCGCACCATCACGGTGAGCGATAACGGGATCGGCATGGACAAGGACGAGATGGAAAACAATCTCGGCGTGATTGCCCGAAGCGGCTCCTTCCAGTTCAAGAACGACATTGGTGCAGACGGGAAGGAAAAGGCGGACGTTGATATTATCGGTCAGTTCGGCGTCGGCTTTTACAGCGCTTTCATGGTGGCGGACAAGGTCACGGTCATCTCCCGCAAATACGGCGCGGAGAGTGCAAACAAGTGGGAAAGCGCCGGCGCGGACGGCTACACGGTTACGGACTGCGAAAAGGCGGCCGTCGGTACGGACGTGATCATGCACCTGAAGCCCGACACGGAGGACGAGCGTTTTGAGGATTATCTCCAGTCCTGGAAGCTGCAGGAGCTGGTGAAGAAATACAGCGACTATGTCCGCTGGCCCATCGTCATGGACGTGGAGCGCTATGAGGAGCAGGAGACCGGCGAGACCGATGAAAACGGCGAACCGAAGAAGGAGTATGTTTCCGTTTCCGAAGAAAAGACCGTCAACTCCATGATCCCCATCTGGCAGCGCGGCAAGGCGGACGTTTCCGACGAGGACTGCCGGGCATTCTATAAAGAGAAGTTCCACGATCCCGAGGAGCCGCTTGCGGTGATCCGCGTCAATGCGGAGGGGACTGTGTCCTACAAGGCGATGCTGTTTGTCCCGGCGACGGCACCGTATGACTATTATACGCGTGATTTTCGCCCCGGCCTGCAGCTTTACTCCAGCGGCGTGATGATTATGGACAAGTGCGCCGACCTGCTGCCGGAGTGCTTCCGCTTCGTCCGCGGCGTTGTGGATTCCCCCGACCTGAGCCTGAATATCTCCCGTGAAATTCTGCAGCACGACCGTCAGCTCAAGGTGATCGCCAACAATCTGGAAAAGAAGATCAAGGCAGAGCTGAAGAAGCTGATGGAGGACAAAGAGGCCTACGCAAAATTCTGGAAGGCCTTCGGTCTGCAGATCAAATACGGCGTCGTCGGCGACTACGGCATGAAAAAGGAGCAGCTCAAGGATCTGCTCGTATACGCCAACAGCTTTGACGACGG
>JAZQNZ010000179.1:0-3022 GCA_045627665.1 Oscillospiraceae bacterium | reverse complement strand
CACATCGACATCTGGCAGGGCGTTCTCCCCCAGAACGACATTGCAAAGATGCAGAAGCAGCTCAACGGCCGCATGACGCTCATGGGCGGTATCGACGCTGCCATCGTTGACCGCGACGATTCCACTGAGGAAGAGATCCGCACCCATGTCCGCTATATCTGCGAAAACTTCGCCGTGAACGGCAGCTTCATCCCCTGCATCACTTACGGCGGCCCCGGCTGCATCCACGCCACCTCCGACGAGATCATCAACGACGAGATCGACCGCTGCAGCAAAGAATTTTTCAATAAGTAATCCGAACGCAACCCATACAACCATTAAAAAAACTCCCTGCCGGCCGGCAGGGAGTTCTTTTCGGTTCTGATTGATATTGAAATCAGTATCTTATGATAACAGATTACTTGTGGTCAACGGAGTACATATGCTCGACCAGGCAGAGCATCTTGTCGCTGTAGCCGTACTCGTTGTCGTACCAGGAAACGACCTTGACGAAGTGATCGTTCAGCGCGATGCCGGCAGCGGCGTCGAAGATGGAGGTGCGGGTGTCGCCCAGGAAGTCGCTGGAGACAACAGCCTCATCGGTGTAGCCGAGAACGCCCTTCAGAGCACCTTCGCTGGCTTCCTTCATGGCCTTGCAGATGTCTTCATAGGTTGCGGGCTTGTCGAGAACAGCAGTCAGATCCACGACGGAGACGTCCAGCGTGGGGACGCGCATACTCATACCGGTCAGCTTGCCGTTCAGAGCGGGGATGACCTTGCCGACAGCCTTTGCAGCGCCGGTGGAGGAGGGGATGATGTTGCCGCAGGCAGCACGGCCGCCGCGCCAGTCCTTCACGGAAACGCCGTCCAGAATTCTCTGGGTCGGGGTCACGGAGTGAACGGTGGTCATCAGGCCTTCCTTGATGCCGAAGTTCTCATTCAGAACCTTGGCAATGGGAGCGAGGCAGTTGGTGGTGCAGGATGCGTTGGAGACAAAGGTCATGTCGCTGGTGTACTTATCGAGGTTGACGCCGCAGACAAACATCGGGGTGTCATCCTTGGAGGGGGCGCCCATGATAACGTGCTTTGCACCGGCGTCGATATGGGGCTGCGCCTTCTCCTTGGTGAGGTTCAGACCGGTGGACTCGCAGATATACTCGGCGCCGATCTTGCCCCAGGGCAGGTTGATGGCATCCTTCTCGCAGAACACGGGAATCGCCTTGCCGTTGATGATGATGTGGCTCTCGTCGCTTTCAACAGTGCCGTTGAACTTGCCGTGCATGGTATCATAGCGGAACATATACGCAAGATAGTCCGGCGTGCACAGATCATTGATGCCGACGATCTCGATTTCGGGATGCTCCAGACTGCAGCGCATAATCATACGTCCGATTCTGCCGAAGCCGTTGATACCAACTTTGATTTTACCCATGTTCATTTACCTCCGTAATATGATATAAAGTATAGACGATCTTAACGTATCATACATTTGATACATTCTGTATTATGCTACAAGTTTTCCGATTTGTAAACAGCTTTTGGAAATTTCTCTGAAAATAGTTAAAAAATGCGCCGAATGATTGCTTATCGCAGCGGTTTCCCGCTGTTCATTCAAAAAAGCCGCTCAAGGACGCCTTCATAGAGGAATCAGCAGCATGAAAGCGGGTCTTTTTCGCAAAACTTCTTCAAAAATTCCCGATATGCGACAGCATACCGGGAATTTAATTGATTGTATAAATCAGTCGTCCTTCCGGTCAACGCTGCGGGTGAAAGAAACGCCGTCCTTGTGGAGATAAATATCCAGCTTCACGCGGTCGGCGCGCATCAGGCTCTGCGTAAACTCGTAGCACATACCGTTTTCGGTAAAGGTGCGGCGCTGGACAAAGAAGCCGCAGCTACCCGGCTTGCAGTTGAGCATTTCGCTTTCCTTGCGGTTCATGGGAACAGCCTCGTAGGAGTCGATGGCGTTTGCGGGAACAATGCCGACTTCGTAGAGGAGACTGTAAAAGCTGTGGGTCTGCAGCAGCTCGCGCGTGAGCTTCGGATAAATATACTGCGGATAGAAGCTGGTTTCAAGGATCAGCGGCTCGTCGTTGACGTTGCGGATGCGGGTGAAGCGGTAAACCTTGCTGTCATGTCCGTTCAGCTCAAGCACCTTGACAATGTCGGGCGACGGGTCGATCACTTCAAATTCGATCAGGGTGGACGACGGCTGCATTCCCATTGAGCTGATTTCGCTGGTGAAGGAATAGACATTCTCGGTGCGGCGGCGAACCTTCGGCTCGGCAACGAACGTGCCCCGGCCCTGCTTGCGCACGACAAGTCCCTCAGACTCCAGCGCACCGATGGCCTGACGAACGGTGCTGCGGGAAATATCAAAGGTCTTGCACAGCTCCGCCTCGCTCGGAAGCAGATCCCCGGTCGCAAGGGTGCCGGCAGATATGTTTCTCTTTACGATGCTGACAAGCTGCGTATAAAGCGGGATGTCGCTGTCCAGCGACAGGGCGCTCATGAGGATCGGATTCTGTTCCATAGTCGTTGCACCTCCGGCGTAATCAGTCAGACATATCTGACGATACATACGAGTTAAACGTATTATACAACATATTATTCTTTTTTGCAATAAGAAATACACGGCGCGATATTTCGCGCGATTTGCGCAGAAGACCACGCAATACATTATGTATTTTGCACGGACGCCGGAACGCAGGAACCGCCGGCGTCCCGCGCACCGCTCGGTTTGCGCCGCTGCCGGTTTCGTCCGAAAATATATGATATTTTTTTGCAGATCCGGGCAATTCAGGCTTGACAAAGCCTGTCCGCTCTGATATGATACTTGAGCGCTCCAAAGACAGCAGGTGGTAAATGCCGTAAATCCTGCCGAGGACAGCATCAATATTTTTGATTGCTTTCTTTCCTTGTGTCTTTGCGGACATAAGGATTTTTCTTTTTCGGGCGCGGATATCACACGGAGGTGAAAACATGCCGAACGCAAAAGTTCTCAGCGAGAAACAGGCGATCGTTGCGGCACTGACCGAGCGCA
>JAZQNZ010000178.1:0-9089 GCA_045627665.1 Oscillospiraceae bacterium | reverse complement strand
GGTCGGATGCAAGGCCGTCGATCGCCTTGCCGATCGCCTGCGCGATCTCGGTGGGTTCCAGCTTTGCAATCAGCTTTTCCGCTGTAAATCTCGCCGCATTTGCAAAGGTCTGCACCGTCTGCAGCTCAGGCACCGCATCGGCGTCCGTTTCGCTGCCGCGGCTGCCGAGCAGATCGGAGAATTCGTCCGATGTTCCGCTCCGGGTCTCCGTATCGCGGCGCTCCGCCGTCTCCGTTCCGGAAACCGTCGCCGCTGTCGGCTCCTGCAGGGTCTCTTCGGTTTCGGTAAGCTCCTGCTCCAGCCGCTCGCGGATGTTCTTCACGAAGTCCGCCGTGTCGGGACGTTCCGTTTCGGCCGCTGTTTTGATCTCTGCGGATTCTGCAATCTCCGCAGCTTCGACCGTCTCCGCGGATTCTGCGATCTCCGCAGCTCCGGCCGCGGTCAGCTCCTCCGTCACGGATATGTCCGGCATTTCCGCCGGCTGCAGCGCCGCATCCGGAGAAATCGCTTCGACGGGCGCTTCCGCAGCGGGTGCATCCGCGACCGGGCTTTGGCTGAGATTCGTACCGAACAGCAGATCCATCGTCAGCATTTCCGCCGGCTGCTCCGCTTCGGTTTCTTCCGTATGTTCGGTATGTTCGGTATCTTCGGTATCTTCGGTTTTTTCCGTCTGATCGGCAGCTTTTCCGTTTTCCGGAGCCGACGCCCTGCTGTTTCCCTTTTCGGCGGCGCGGGACGATTGGTCCGTCGTCTCCGACGCTTTTTCAAGCGCGTCGGAAAAGCTGCTGCCGGTTTTCGGAAGCTCCGGCGAAACGCTTTTCTCCGTCGCGGGCATCGTCAGGATTCCGAGATCCATAATTCCCTGCAAGCTGCATCCACCCTTTCTCTCGTTTTGTTCGCTGTCAGCTGATGATCATCGACAGCACCTTCGCAGCCGTTGCCTGCGGAAGCAGGGTCAGAAGCTGCGCCGCTTTTTCTTCTGTCATGAAATATACGACGAGGGCAATCTCGTCCGCGTTGGCAAGATTCTGCACAATTCCGACGGCGTCCTCCGCCTCCATCTGATCGCAGATCTTGCTGACTTTTTTCAGCGCGTCAAGCTGTTCGGAAGAGGATCCCTCCATCACCTCGACAAAGCTTGTCAGCTCGCTTTCGCGCCGCTGCACGTCCTCTTCGCGGAGCCGGACGGACTTTTCCTTTTTCTCCACGGTTTCCTCCCGCTTGTCCAGCTCGGCCGCCCGTGCGTCAAGCTCGGCCGCCTGCTGCTCCAGACGCGCCTGACGTTCCTCAATCGTCAGCTCCTCCGGGCTCGGCATCATGCCGACCGCAACAAGTACGGGATCGAGCATCCCGATGCGGTAAAGCGCGTAGCCTGCGCCGCCGATCAGGATCAGAAAAATCAGCAGGAAGATCAGCAGACCTTTTTTGCTTTTTTTCTTTTTCGGCTTGTCCGGCTCCCCGGGCGCCGCTTTTCCGGAGGTTTTCCCGGCTTTTCCGCCGCCGCTCTTGTTCGGGGAAAAGGTCGATTTGAACTTGTCATCAGTCTTGTCAGCCATCGGACTTTTCCACTCCTTTCACGGTGCGCCTTTATGCGATGTCCGCAGACGGCGCGACGATCGTCGGCATCAGAATATCCTCCAGGGATTTCGCTTCCTTCACGCCTTCTTCCTTCAGGAACTCGCTGTACTGCTCCTCGCGGAGGCGTTCGAGCGTCTTTTTGTCTTTGTAGATCTCCTGCAGCTCATACTGTTTCTGCTGCTGGATCCCGCGTGCTTTCAGGATTTCTTCGTCGATGCTCTCGATCAGCTCGTGCAGAGAATCGAAATAGTCGCAGGCAGAGCGGTAATCTCCCGCGCTGATCCCGCGCTTCTGCTTGACTTCAAACTCCGCCGTTTCCTTTTCCAGCCGCGCAATCACCCCCGCGCGGTTGTTCTCAAGACGCGTGACCTCCGCGATCGCGGATGCCAGCTCGATCTTGGACTGCTTTTCTTCAGCTTCCTTGAGCTTCAGCATCGACTGCATGGAAAATCTGAATTTGCTCATTTACAGCGCCTCCTCAGTCGGCATTGATCGCCAGCAGCTCGTCGACGACCTCCTCAAACGTGGGGGATTCGTCCGTTGTCTGGCAAAGGAATTTGTTGATTTTCGGGTTCAGAATGATCGCTTTATCGATCTCAGGGTCGGAGCCTGTCTTGTATGCGCCGATCTGGATGAGGTCCTTCGAGCCGTTGTAGGTCGCCATCGCATTTCGGATCATGCCGGCCTGCGCGCGGTGCTCCGGTGTGACGATGCCGCTCATCAGACGGCTGACGCTCTGCAGAACGTCGATCGCGGGGTAGTGGTTTGCGCTTGCAAGCGCACGGGACAGAACGATGTGTCCGTCCAGAATGCCTCGCACCGTGTCCGCGATGGGCTCGTTCATGTCGTCTCCCTCGACAAGCACCGTGTACAGTCCCGTGATGGTTCCCTTATCCGTCGCGCCGGAGCGCTCAAGCAGCTTTGGCATGACGGAATAGACCGTCGGGGTGTAGCCTCTGGAGATCGGCGGCTCGCCGACCGCCATACCCACGTCGCGCTGGGCGAGGGCAAATCGCGTCAGGGAGTCCATCAGGAGCAGGACGTTGTAGCCCTGGTCTCTGAAATATTCCGCAATGCTCGTGCCCACAAGCGGGGCCTTGACGCGGAGCAGTGCCGGCTGGTCACTGGTCGCAACGACCAGAACGGATTTCTTCAGGCCCTCCGGGCCGAGGTCGTGCTCGATGAAGTCGTTCACCTCACGGCCACGTTCGCCGACGAGGACGATCACGTTCAGATCCGCAACGGCGTTTCTGGCGATCATGCCGAGCAGGGTGCTCTTGCCGACGCCGGAGCCGGCAAATATACCGAGACGCTGACCGCGTCCCGCAGTGATCAGACCGTCGATCGCGCGGACGCCCAGGGGAAAAATGTCGTGTATGCGCGCGCGCGCAAGCGGGTTGGGCGGAACATTGTTGACCGGGTAGTGCGCCGCCTCGACGATCGGTTCTCCGTCGTCCATCGGATGCCCGAGCGCGTCCACAACCCTGCCGATGAGCTGGTTGGACACCGGGACGGACAGCGCCTTGTGCGTGGAGACCACGCGGCTGCCGAAGCCGATACCGGTCATATCGCCGAAGGGCATGAGCTGCACGCGCTGATCCTTGAAGCCGACGACCTCCGCATCAACGCAGTTGTCGCCCTCCGAGGCGTAGATCCGGCACATATCGCCCATGTTGACGACCGGCCCGTTGGACTCGACGGTCAGTCCGACGACCTTGACGACCTTGCCGCTGTATTCCACCGTTTCGGCGTTTCTGATTTTTTCCCGGCAGCGTGCCAGTAAATCACTGATCGGCTCCATCCGACGCCGTTGCCTCCTCTTCGTCCAGAAGCATCTGCTCTATGCGCTTCAGCTGGCCCGTGATCCCGCAGTCAACGATTTCGGATTCCGACTCGATGATGCAGTCGCCCGGCTGGAAAGATTTGTTTTCGAGGATGCGCGCTTCGCGGTCTCCGAGGATGCCGTTCGGATCGGCAGAGCCGAAAAAGTAGCGTATGTAATCCTCTGTGCTCAGGCTGATGGTGACCGACTCGCTCTGCTTGATCTTGGAAAGCTCGTTGTTGATAACGTTCATGAACACCTCGTCCGACTCCTTCAGCTTGATGTTCATGATCTGTTTTGCGATGTCGATAACCAGCTCTATGATTTCGCCGCGGAGGGACTCGATGACCTCCACACGCTCGCGGCGGATGTCCGTCATCATTTTTTCAAGCTCCGCAGCCTCCTGCTTTTTGCGTGCGGCATTGTCCGAATACGCCTGACGCATCCCCTCGGAATAGCCGCGTTCGCGCTCCTCGGCGCAGATGCGCTGGCCCTCGATCCGGGCATCCGCGCGGATCCGCTCCGCCTCGGCGCGCGCCTGTTCGATGATCCGGTTGGCCTCCGCCTCGGCGTTTTCGCGCTCGGCAAGCGCCGCTTCACGCAGGCTCTGCACCTGCTCCAGTGCGCTTTCCACGCGGGTATCCTGCACGGAGGACGGGTTTTCCGCAGCCGCCCGTGCCGCCGCTTCGCGTGCGCGCGCGAGCTCTGCGGCTCGTTCGATCTCCTCCGGCGCGCCGACGGTGACCGCTTTATCGAAAACGGAAACGCGGTTCCGCTCGACTCTGAAGGAATTAAAGGACGACATCGGAACCGTCTCCTCTGGAAATCACGATCTCGCCGCTGTCGTCAAGCGCTCTGACAACATTGACGATCTTCTGCTGCGCGTCCTCAACGTCACGCCGCTTCAGCGGGCCCATGACCTCGAGGTCGTCGAGGATCATCTCCTGCTGATGCTTACTGACGTTGCTCAGGATGAAGGTCTTAACATCCTCGCCGGCGCCCTTGAGGGCGATGATGAGGTCGCTCTGCTCAACGTCTTTAAGCACACGCTGGACGGACTGCGGGGACAGCTTGATGATATCTTCGAAGACGAACATATGCTTGCGGATTTCCTCCGCAAGGTCGGTGTCCGTCATATCGAGCGTTTCGAGGATGTTGCGCTCGGTCGCGCGGTCGACGTTGCTGATCATCTGGACAACGGAATCGATGCCGCCGATGACCGTCTGGTCGGTTGTGCCCATCTGGGCAAGTCTCTGCTCCAGAACCATCTCCGCTTCGCGGATGAATTCCGGGATGACGCTTTCCATGTTCGCCATGCGCTTGACGACCTCGACCTGAAGGATGTCCTCCAGCTCGATGAGGACCTGCGAAGCTTTCGGTGCGGGCAGGTAGGAGAGGATCATGGCGATGGTCTGCGGATTTTCGCGGGCGATCAGGTGGGTGATCTGCGTTGCGTCGGCGCGGCGGATAAACTCGAACGGTCTCACCTGCAGGGAGTCCGTCAGTTTTTCCATGATCTCGTTCGCCTTTTCGTCGCCGAGCGCCTTGTTCAGAACGCCGCGGGCATAGTCGATGCCGCCCTCGGTGATGAACTTCTGGGCAACGCAGGTTTCGTAAAACTCGGTCATAACCGCTTCGCGGTCTTCGCGCGTGACGCTCTTGGTCGTCGTGATCGCCAGCGTCAGCGTTGCAATCTCTTCTTCGGTCAGGGATTTGTAGACCTGCGCAGCATTCGTTTTGCCGATGCTGATCAGCAGTATTGCCGCCTTTTCGCGGTTGGACATCCTTGCCATCTATGCGTTTCCCCTTTCCTCGGAAGTCAGCCGTTTTCAGCAAGCCAGCTTCGAATGATCTGCACCGCGATCTCGGGATTGATTCTCATAAGCTCGTCGATCTTCTTGGCAGCCGCGGACTGTTCCTGCAGACCCTGCAGGAGGCTTGCGTTAAGCTCCGCATCCAGCGCGCTGATCGCGGCATTCTCGCCGGTCTCGCCGGTCTCGTCTTCGCCGGTCTCGCCCTCGGCAGCTTCCGCCTCCACAACGACCGGTTTCGGTGCGAAGAACTTGCGCAGGAGCACCAGCACGAGCACGATGCCCAGCAATATCGCGCCGCAGATGCACAGCGTCTTGATGAGGTCGCTCTTTGCGAGGCTCTTGATCATGTTCTCGTTCTGCTGCAGATAGCCCGCAAACGTCATGTTCGCGGATTCCACAAACGGGAGCGCCGCAACTGAAATATATTCTGCGTCAACGCCGATGGCGTTGGCGACAAGGTTTCCGACCTGCTCCAGCACGGTCTCGGCGTTTTTGACCTCGCTGTTGATTACGACCGCAACGGAAAGGTCGGTGATCGCGCCCTGCGCCTTTTTGATCTGCGTCTGAACCTCGTTCAGCTCGTAGTTGTATATCTCGGAAAGACTGTCGCTCGTTGCAATGCCGTTACCGTCCTCGTCGTAGACGTACTGGGTGCCGGACAGACCGTTGCTGTCCGTTCCGACCCTGCCGCCGGCAAGATCGTCGAGCGAATAAAGCGCGTCGTGCAGGACTTCGGAGCTGCGGATCAGACCCTCGCGCATATCCGCAACAGGCGGCGCAAACTCCACCGAATTCACCGTCGTCTCGTCAAAGTCCAGGCGGAGGTTTACGGACACCGCAACGTTGCCGCTGCCAAGCGCCGGCTCAAGCACGCGCAGCACCTGCTCGGTCAGCACGCCTTTCATGTCCTCCGCCAGCGCAGCCTGCGTTGCGGAATAAGCCGTCGGAGAGGCGGAGGCGGCCGAGTCGCTGATGTCGTAGATATTCATGCCGGAATCCACGATGCTGACATTGTCCAGCTTCAGCGACGGGATGCTCTTCATGATGAAATCCGCAATCGCACGCGCCTCAACGTTCGTGAGGGACTGTCCCTGCGTAATGCTCAGCATGACGGCGGCGCTCGCCTCGGTGCGGTTGGAGGAGGAAACGTAGGACGATTTCGTCGGGAGGTTGACGATGACGATGCTGTCCTCGATCTTGTTCATCGAATTGATGGTGGTGCGGAGATTTTCCTGCAACTGATACTGCAGGCGCACCTGCGTCTCAACATCGGTGGCGCCGAACGCGGAGCCGCCGGAGAAAATATCGTAGGAAAGGCCGGTCTGGGGATACCCCTGCGCGGCGAAGGAGATGCGCAGATCGTTCACCTGTTCCTCGGGAACAAGGATCTCATCCGTCCCCTCCACCTTGTAATCCACGCCCTGCTCTTCCAGCATCGAAGCGATCTGACCCGCTTCGCTCGCGGAAAGGCCCGTGTAGAGAGGAACATAGTTGACCTTGTTCAGAGCGACGGCGATCACGACGCTGAACACGATAACCGCGACGATGGCAGCAATGACGATGATCCGCATCTTCCTGCTCATCTTTTCGACCGTCTCTTTGAGCTTGGCCCAGGTTGTTGAAAGGAATTTTCCCATAATCCTTTTTCTTCCTCATATATCCGCTTTTGCAAGCGGGAAGTTCCATCAAAAAATGTTCTTCAGACGACACGCGGTCCCGGTTTTTCCGCCGATACTTCCACATGCCATATTATAACATTTATAATAAATATTTGTATCTCCAATTTAGGCAAAATTTTGTCCCAAGTCGTCAAGTTTCATAAATCTTCTACAATTTTTCATAAAAATTCCGGAATTTTTCGTTGCTATGCCCAATCGTCGGATCATCCGCTTTTCCGCGGTTTTCCACAGCGCGGGCGCGCGGCGCGATCCCGTTGAAAACGTTGTGGAAAAGTCGTGGAAAAGTCGGATTTCAGACGTCTTTTTCCTGTTCCGCGCGGCGAAACTGTGCGCGCAGCTTGCTGGGAGTGACGCCGTACTGCCGCTTGAACGCATCGCAGAACTGGCTCTGGCTCTGGTAGCCGCACTGGAACGCCACCTCTCCGATGGTACACGAAGTCGTCCGCAGCATATTATGCGCGGACTCAAGCTTCATCTTTTTGAACATCGTGTAGATCGGCACGCCGTAGATGGCCTTGAAGCCGTTTTTCAGCTTTGTCGCGGAGATGCCGAGCTCCTGCGCCAGCTCCTGCACCGTCGGCGGGTTGACGGTGTCGCGCAGCATCCGGTTGGGGATGTTTGCGATCAGAAGATTCTTCATCTCCTCCGGCTTGATCGGGTAGTTTTCCGCACCGAGCCCGACCTCAAAGATGTATGCGGCGATCTTCATCGCGCCGGAGCAGATCAGGATGCGCTCGCTCGCGGCGTTGTTCATATGTGCGTTGCACAGCTCAAAAAACACGCTGTGGATTTCCGGGATATGTCCGGTCCAGAGCGGAAGGGCGCAGCGCTCGTTGGGCGCCAGCGCGCCGAGAAAACCGATACTGTCCCCGAACAGACGCTTCCACGCGCTGCGCTCGACGTAAACGGCGGCATAGTGGAAGTCCCTGCCGCCGGGGGCGGTCAGCGTACAGCGGACAGGCTCCGTGCGATCCAGCGGCGAATAGGCGACCGCCTTTTCCGTGATCTCCATCTGGCGGATCCCCGGGCAGACCATTTTGGCGACGCCCGCAAGATCGCAGAAGCAGAACATCTCGTCCGTCGTCGTGCGGAAGCTGAGGCTGAAATCGCAGTTCAGCCGTCCGGAACAGACCAGCATGGCAATGCCGTCGGCAGGGCGGTGCACCTCAAACTTACCGCGTCCGAGCCGCTCCTGGAAGAAGCCCAGCGTAAACGCGCCGTCGTAATAGGTCTTCACGTCCGCGCATACTTTGAGGATCTCCTCTGCGATATTTCCGGCGCAGTCGATCTGAATTTCAGGCATTGCGTCATTCACCCCGTAAAACAGTTTCTTTCCCGAAAATACGGTTTACCGTAATTTCACCATATGTTGTATGCGGAGGCAGATATGTACATGGTTTCCATAATACATATGCCATCATAGATATTACACGAAGCTTGTTGAAAAATCAACGGGAAATTTTGACGCGATACCTATAAATATAAACAATTACCTGAAATTTCTGCCCGATTTGCGAAAAATCCGCACGATTTCCGCCGTTTTGGGACACTTCGTTTCAGTTTCCATAACGTACTGCGCTTTTGTGATTTACAATTATATAACAATCTTTTCCGCATCCGCTCCGGCGGCGGGCAAAAGCGTCAAAAACGCCCCTCCGGCGGCGCGCAAAAAATTTTTTCGGATTTTTGAAAAATGTTTTGAAAAAATACTAAAGTTTTCCCTGAAAACGGCGATATATAAAGCAAGCGGAAGAAAGCCCGGGCCGGGGCCGGATCCGCCGCCGGGAGTGCGGAAGGCGCTTCGAAAAAAATTTTAAAATTTTTTGAAAAAACGCTAAAGTTTTCCCGGAAACATCCGATAAGTATAATGCAGCGGAAAAAGGGCCGGCAGGGCCCTTCGGCCTGAAGAATCCGCTGACTACAACAAATTGTGACGGCAAGGAAGCTGTCACCGAATAATTTCAAGGAGGAAATTATCATGCGTATCAACACGAACCTTACTGCTCAGAACACCTTCACGCAGTACACCAAGAACAACAACAAGATCGCAAGCTCCGTCGCAAAGCTGTCTTCCGGCTTCGCCATCAACAGCGCAGCGGACAACGCAGCAGGTCTGGCAATCTCCGAAAAGATGCGTGCCCAGATCCGCGGCCTGAGCCAGGCTTCCACCAACGCACAGGACGCCATCTCCCTCAC
>JAZQNZ010000177.1:0-9943 GCA_045627665.1 Oscillospiraceae bacterium | reverse complement strand
TGATGACGAAGAGAGTGTGCTCCGGCACGTCCTCCGTTCTCGCGTATCTGTGGATGCCGGCAATGTGGCGGATTGCGCCGCCCACGGCGTCCAGCAGGGCGGTGCAGGCCCCCACCTGATAGTCCCGGTCGGTCATGGCCGGCACCTGCTCCAGCGGCAGGCGGTCGTGCAGCACCTTCGAATCGTTATCGAACAGCACCGTGGTGACGAAGCATTTTCCATCCAGCTTCTTCTGCTTCTCGATCATCGCGTTGAAGCCGCCGATGGTGTCTGCCTCCAGCCCCGCCATGGAGCCGCTGCGGTCGAGGATGAATACCAGTTCCGTGATTCCGTTTTTCATGTTCGTTTCCTCCTGTGTTTTGTTGTTTACAAGCACAGTATAGGAAACTTCCGGCAGGAAAAGGTCGCCCGGGAAGCGACAAATTCAGTCGCCCAAAAAACAAACGCAGGAGAGGGGCCGCGCGGCGTCGGGGCCTGCTGAGGTTTTCTGATGGAAAAAACCGCCGGAGCAAAAATCGCTTCGACGCTTTTTCGCCTTTGCGGAGGACGAAGAGCGTTCTGTCTGCCGCCGCGGCGACGAAAACCGCCCCGCGAAAGCGAAAAACTCTGGATATCTCCCTCGGCGTATGTTATACTGCCAATATGGAACTTTATCTGATCGGACATGAGAATAAATATGCCGTGGAGCAGATCATGCTGATGCTGTTTCCGGAGGAGCGTCCGGTTTACCCCTCCGGCGCCCCGCAGGGGACATTTTATGCCCGCGTCAGCCTGCATCAGGACAGCGTCTGGGCAACGGCGACGACCGCGCTGTTCCGTGACGGCGTTCGCTGCGACGGCGCTGCCCGCGTGCGCACGGCGGAGTTTACCGACGATGTCGTCACGGATCGCCTGCGCCAGCGTATTCTGAAGCAGAGCTTTTACCGCGCCGGGATCTGCCTGCTGGGGAAAAAGCCCGTGTGGGGCGCGCTCAGCGGGATCCGTCCGGGCAAGCTGATGAGCAAGCTGCTGGAGGAGGGGCCCAGCGAGCGCAGCGCGAAAAAGCGCTTCATGCAGCTCTATGACGTATCCCCCGAGCGCACGAAGCTCTGCCTCGACACGGCGCGCTATTCCGCTGTCGCTGCGGCGCGGCTGGACTCCCGGCGCGACGTCTGCCTTTATCTGGGCGTTCCGTTCTGCCCCACCCGCTGCGCCTACTGCAGCTTTGTCAGCCAGAGCGTGGAGAAGAGCATGGGACTGATGCCCGCTTTCGTGGATGCGCTTCTGAAGGATATTGAAGCGACGGCGGCGGCTGCAAAGGAAGCAAATCTCAGACCGGTCGCGGTCTATTACGGCGGCGGCACGCCGACGACGCTCTCCGCGCAGCAGCTCGAAACCGTGCTGACCGCGATGGAGAACGCCTTTGACCTCTCCGCCTGCCGGGAATTCACCGTGGAGGCCGGGCGGCCGGACACCATCACAAAGGAAAAACTGGAAGTGCTGCGCGCCCACGGCGTCACGCGCGTCAGCGTCAATCCGCAGACCATGTCGGATCATGTGCTGGAGGCCATCGGCAGAAAGCACACGGCAGCGGAGGTGCTGCGTGCGTTGGAATGTGTGCGCAGCGTCGGCGGATTTCAGGTGAATATGGATCTTATTGCGGGACTGCCGGAGGACACGGTGGAGGGCTTCCGCAATACGCTGCACATGGTGCTGTCTCTGGGTGTGGAGAATATCACCGTCCACACGCTTTCGCTGAAAAAGGGCTCCCGCATCCTGCTGGAGGGCACCAAGCTGCCCGGCGAGGCCGAGGTGGGCGAGATGCTGGACTATGCCGTTTCCGCCCTGCGCGGCGCGGGCTTTGCCCCCTATTATCTCTACCGGCAGAAGTTTATGTCCGGCGGCTTTGAAAACGTCGGCTGGTGCCGCCCCGGAACGGAAAATCTGTATAATATCTGCATTATGGAGGAGCTTTGCGGCATTCTGGCAATGGGCGCCGGCGGCTCCACCAAGCTGACGCGCGGAGACGGAAAGCTTCAGCGCTTTTTTGCCCCGAAATATCCGCTGGAATACATAGAAAATATCGGCAGAGTCTGCGACGATAAGCAGAAGATCACCGGGTTTTATGGAGGAGAACAATGAGCTACTCGCTGAAACAGATCAACTACAAGACCGTGACCGACCCCAAGGGCTTTATTGAGGAATGCGACGACGAATACAACATGAAGATCCGCTTCGCCGCAGACAAGATCATCAAAAACATGAAGACCAGTCCGATCGTTCTGCTCTCCGGGCCGAGCGGCAGCGGCAAGACGACAACCGCGATGAAGATCGCGGAGGAACTGAACACCCGCGGCGTCGGTACGCACTATGTCGGCATGGACGATTATTTCAAGACCGTTACCCCGGACACCGTGCCCCGCACGCCGGAGGGCGAGATGGATTTGGAAAGTCCGCTGTGCCTTGACATGGAGCTGCTCAACAAACACTTCTCCATGCTTTCCCGCGGCGAGCGCATTTACGTCCCGAAGTATGAGTTTTCCCGCAAGATGCGCGTGCAGGAGCCGGGAAAGTCCATCAAGCTGAAGGACGACGAGGTCGTGATCTTCGAGGGCATCCATGCGCTGAATGACATGATCACGGACTCCCATCCCGAAGCGTTCAAGCTGTATATCTCCGCCCGCAGCGATGTGGAATTTGAGGGCAAGATCATCTTCAAGCGCACATGGTTCCGCCTGGTGCGCCGTCTGGTGCGCGACTATAACTTCCGCGGCAGCGACGCGCAGGAGACAATGAGTATGTGGGCAAACGTCCGCCGCGGCGAGCTGAACAACATTTCTCCGTTCAAGAACAAGGCCAACTATCAGTTTGATACCTCTCTGCCGTATGAGATCCCCGTGATGAACCATGTTGCCACCAAGCTGTTTCAGACCGTGCCGGAGGGCATTGAGCGCTTTGACGAGCTGCGTCAGGTGCTGCCCGCGCTGCAGCTTTTCGGCGATATCGACAAGGACATGGTTGCCCCCGATTCCCTGCTGCGCGAATTTATCGGCGGCGGTATTTACGAATACTGAAAATCTACATTTTGTTGATTGCCCCCTTGCGAAACGCCGCAAGGGGGCATATAATGAGTTTTATCTTCTGATGGCAGGAACTGTTTTATGATACGGATTGGAAAGAAAACCAGCGCAATATTGTCGGCGCTTGCACTCGTCTGCCTGCTTGCCGCCTGCGGCGGCACTGCGCCCGCACCTGCCGCGGCGCCTACCGAGGTCACGCAGGCCGCTGCGCCGGAGCTTACGACGATGCCCGCGAGCGCCGCGCCCGAGGCGGATACGCCCGTGCAGCCGCTCCCGGACCCGGCGGCCGACGATGCGGAGGCAACGCCCGCGCCCGTTCCGGAGACGGCCGAGCCCGCTCCGGAAACGCCCGCGCCCACCGAGACGCCGGCTCCCGTGTTTACCGGCCCCGATGTGGAGGAGCAGGCGCGCGTGGAGGACAGCTTTTTCGACGATGCGGCATTTATCGGCAACTCGCTGGTCAGAGGGCTGGAACTCTTCGGCGGTCTTTCCGACGGCGACTTCTTTGCGCAAACCAGCGCCAGCGTCATCAGCGTCGGCATGACCCGCGACGCCAAGACCAGCGACGGCAGCCCCGCAACGCTGCTGCAGGCGCTGGAGGAAAAGCAGTACGGCAAGGTTTATATTCTGCTCGGCATTAACGAGATGGGATTTAATACGGACAGTTTCATGTCCCTGTATGACGGCGTTCTGGATGAGATCGCGGCGGCGGAGCCGGACGCGGAGCTTTACATCATGTCTCTGACGCCGATCACCGAGCGGCGCAGCGCGTCGGATGATGTGTTCAGCCGCGAGCGCGTGGAGGAATTCAACGCGCGGCTGCACGACCTTGCAGAGGAGCGCGGCTGCTACTATCTGGATCTTTACGGCGCACTTGCCGATGAGGACGGCTGGCTGATGCCCGAGCAGTCCACGGACGGCATTCACTTCACTGCGGACAAGTATCCCGAATGGGCGGAATATCTCCGCACACATTACGCCCCGCAGGATGCGGAATGATACAATGATTAAAAATTGATAAAACCTCCGATACTATGTATAAATACAGTATCGGAGGTTTTCTGTTATGTCTGACGGCAGACTGAAAAAATGGGAGCTTGCCATGCTCCTGTCCATATGCTTTACCCTTCTGTTCGGGTTGTTTTTCGGAGAGACGGAGTGCTGCGCGTGGTGGGGGACCGTGTACCCGGAGCTGACGCCCGCCGGCAGCGCGGAGGTCTTTTCCGTGCAGGAAGCAGCCGGGGAGCCGGTCGAGATCCGGTTCCGGTTTCTGGAATGGCTTGCAGAGCGGTTTGGGTGAAAGGGCAGAATATACGACAGCACCGCAGATTTTCTGCGGTGCTGTTTTCATATAGATTTCCGAAAAGGGGATCATTCGATGATGAGCAGCAGCTCCTTGGCCTTGACAGCCTGACCGGATGCGACAAAGACTTCCTTGACGACGCCGGCCTTCGGCGCGGTGACGGAGGTTTCCATCTTCATCGCCTCGATGACGGCGACGACCTGATTTTCCTTGACCGTATCGCCGGGCTTGACGTTGACCTTGCTGACCATGCCGGGGATGGAGGCGCCGATCTGACCGGGGTCGTCGGGGTCGATGAGACGCGCCTGACGTGCGCTCTCGGAGGCGTGCGGGTCTGCCACGGCGACCTCGCGGCGCATACCGTTGAGCTCAAACTGGACATTGCGCGTGCCGTCCTCGTTGGAGTCGCCCAGACCGAGATACTTGATGATAAGCGTCTTGCCGTCCTCAATATTGATCTTGCTTGTTTCGCCGAGCTCCATGCCGTTGAAGAACACATGGCTGCCCATGCGCATGATGTAGCCGTATTCCTTGCGGTGGGTGATGTAGTCCTCATACACCTTGGGATACATGGCGAAGGAGATCAGATCCTTCATCTCCGGTTCGGGCTGGAACTTCTGCACCTCTTTCTTTACGGCGTCAAAGTCGATGGGTGCAAGCAGGGAGCCGGGACGGCAGGTGATCGGCTCGATGCCCTTGAGGACGACCTTCTGGATGTCCTCCGGGAAGCCGCAGGGGGGCTGACCCATCATGCCCTGGAAATAGCTGACAACGCTGTCGGGGAAAGCGAGGTTCTTGCCCTTTTCCACGATGTTTTCGGGCGTCAGGTCATTCTGCACCATGAAGATCGCGAGGTCGCCCACAACCTTGCTGCTGGGCGTGACCTTGATGACGTCGCCGAGCATATCGTTGACGGTCTTGTACATCTCCTTCACTTCGTCGAAGCGGCTGCCCAAACCGAGCGAGACGACCTGCGGCTGCAGGTTGGTGTACTGACCGCCGGGGATCTCGTAGCGGTAGATGTCGGTCGTGGAGGTCTTGAGACCCTGATCGAAGTTTTCGTAGCGCTGACGGACGTCGGCGTAGTAGTTGCTCAGCTCCTGCACGCGCTGCAGGTCGAGGCCGGTGTCGCGCTCGGTGCCCTGCAGGGCGGCGACGACGGAGTTCATGCTGGGCTGGCTGGTGAGACCTGCCATGCTGGACACGGCGGTGTCCACGATGTCAACGCCGGCTTCTGCCGCCATGAGGATGGACGCCACCTGATTGCCCGTGGTGTCGTGGGTGTGGAAGTGGACGGGAAGGCCGACCTCCTGCTTGAGCGCAGTAATCAGCTTCTTTGCAGCATAGGGCTTCAGCAGACCGGACATATCCTTGATGCAGAGGATGTGTGCGCCGCGCTTTTCCAGCTCCTTTGCGAGATTGACGTAGTATTCCAGCGTGTAGCGGTCGCGGCTGGGGTCGAGGATGTCGCCGGTGTAGCACATGGTGGCTTCCAGCAGCTTGCCCTGATTGAGCACCTCGTCCATGGCGACCTCCATGGCGGGAACCCAGTTGAGAGAGTCGAACACACGGAATACGTCGATCCCGCGCTTTGCGGCTTCCGCGACGAAGGCGCGGACAAGATTGTCGGGATAGTTGGCATAGCCGACGAGGTTTCCGCCGCGCAGCAGCATCTGGAACGGGATGTTGGGGATGCGTTCACGCAGCTTTTCCAGACGCTCCCACGGGGATTCGTGCAGGAAGCGGTAGGCAACGTCGAAGGTCGCGCCGCCCCACATCTCCAGAGAGAAGCAGTCGCGCAGGATCTCGGAGGTGCCCTCCGCGCCCTTGAGCATATCGCGGGAACGCATACGGGTGCTCAGCAGGGACTGGTGCGCGTCGCGCATGGTGGTGTCCGTGATGAGGAGCTTTTTCTGGTCAAGCACCCACTGCTTGACGGCCTCCGGGCCCTTTTCGTCCAGCATCTGCTTCAGACCGGGCTGCACGGGCTCGGTGCGGACGGGGAAGCGCGGCGTATCGTATTGGCGGCGCTTTGCGTCGGGGCTGGCGACCTGAATGGCGGCAATATATTTCAGCACGCGGGTCGCGCGGTCGCGGGAGTCCACAATATCAAACAGCTCCGGCGTTTCGTCGATGAACTTGGTGTGGCACTTGCCGGCGACGAACGCGGGGTGGGTGAGGATGTTCGTGACAAAGGGGATGTTGGTCTTAACGCCGCGGACGTGCACTTCGTTCAGGGCGCGGATGGCCTTGTGGCAGGTCGCGGGGAAGGTGCAGTCGTGGCAGGTGACCTTGACGAGCAGGGAATCGTAGTAGGGAGAGATGACCGTGCCGGTGGAGGCGTTGCCGCCGTCCAGACGGACGCCGAAGCCGCCGCCGGTGCGGTAAGCGGTGATCTTGCCGTTGTCGGGGGCAAAATTGTTGACCGGATCCTCGGTCGTCACACGGCACTGAATGGCGTAGCCGTTGATGTGCAGATCCTCCTGACAGGTGAGCCCGATCTCGGGATAGTCCAGACGCTTGCCCTCGGCAATGAGGATCTGCGCACGGACGATGTCGATGCCCGTGACCATCTCGGTGACGGTATGCTCGACCTGAATGCGGGGGTTCATTTCGATGAAGTAGTGCTGTCCGGTGCTCTGATCGACAAGGAACTCCACCGTGCCGGCGCTGACATAGCCGACCTGCTTTGCGATCTTGACTGCGTCGGCTCGCAGCGCGGCGATGGTTTCATCCGGGACACTCCATGCCGGGGCGTATTCCACGACCTTCTGATAGCGGCGCTGCAGGGAGCAGTCACGCTCGCCGAGGTGGTAGACATTGCCGTACTGGTCCGCAAGGATCTGCACCTCGATGTGCTTGGGATCAACGAGATATTTTTCAATAAAGATGTCGCCGCAGCCGAAAGCCTTTTCCGCCTCGGAGTGGACGAGATCGTATGCGGGCTTCACCTCTTCGGGACTGTCGCACCGGCGCATACCGCGTCCGCCGCCGCCGGCGGCGGCCTTCAGGATGATGGGGAAGCCGAAGCTGATCGCCTTTTCCAGCGCCTCGTCGCCGTCACGCAGCGGCTCGGTGCAGCCGGGCACGGTGGGGACAGAGCAGGCTTTTGCGATCTCCTTGGCGGAGAGCTTGTCGCCCATTTTGCCCAAAACATCGCTCGGGGGGCCGATGAAGATGATGCCGTTATCCTCGCAGGCCTTGGCAAAGGCGGGGTTTTCGGACAGGAAGCCGTAGCCCGGGTGGATGGCGGAAACGCCGCGGCGCTTTGCGAGATTGATGATGCCGGGAATATCCAGATACGCGCCGAGCGGCGATTTACCCTCGCCGATGAGATAGGCTTCGTCCGCGCGGGTGCGGAACAGGGAGAAGGAGTCCTCCGCGGAATAGACGGCGACGGTGTGCATCCCGAGGTCGTAGCAGGCGCGGAAAATACGGATGGCGATCTCACCGCGGTTTGCGACAAGAACTTTCTGAATTTTGACTTCCGGCATAGTGTTCACCTCATAATTTGCAAGTTTTGTAATTCGATTTTGCATTTCATACATTAAATTGAGAATAATTATAATCTCGTTTCGGAAAAACTACAAGCGGAAATATCCTGTTTTCCATGAATTTATACGGTTGAACAAAGGCGGCACGCCACGGCGCCGGGTTTTTGTGGAAATAATCATCAAAGCTGAAAAATGAATTATTTCCTGCAAAAATCAGAGGCGTTTTGCGGGGAGGGATTGCAAAAAACGAGGGAGGAACCGGCGCTCGGCGGTTTCTCCCTCGTTTGGATGCTGCGGAACTGCGGTTTTGCGCCGGTATCAGCGGTGCTTTTTGCGCCGGAGGGTCACAATCAGTACGGCGGCGGCGACCACGACCACGCCGGCGGCGCCGGCGTAAAGGTAAGCGTTCGGTGATTTTGCCGCTTTGACGGCGGCGGTGAGGTCGGAAGCGGAGGCGGCGGGGATCAGCTCCGGCGTGGCGAAGTTTTCGTCCGGCTCCAGCGCGTCGTTGCCGGGGTCGCTCAGGCATACCCAACTGTTTCTCCGGCCCATATAGTAGCTGATGAACGCCCACTCGCGCCCTGCAGGATCGGTGAACAGATCTCCGCCGAGATTCAGCTCCTCGCGGACATAGTCGCCGTTCAGCGTGTCCTTCACGACGCCGCTGCCGGGGTATTTGTAGAGGTAGGCGACCTCACCGGGCTCCAGCTTCAGCGTGCGCTCGCTCCGGAAAAATTCGCTTTGATGGTCGGCGGCGAAGGCGATATAGTCGTAGTCGGAAGCAAGGTCGCTCATCCTGACCCAGCCGGAGACGTAATTGCTCCAGTTGCCGCTGACGGGGTCGTCGGGGTCGTATTCGAGCTGCCCCCACGCTCTGTCGTTGTAGGTGAGGTAGATCCACAGGGACGTTCCGTTGGGGACGGCGGCCTGCGCGCTGCCGGTGGGGGAGGTGTAGATCAGGACGCAGCCGTCGGCGCCGTTGGCAAAATAGGGGCGCTCTTCGCTGACGCAGGCGCCGGCGTGCTTTCTGTAAAAACTATCCTGCGGCTCATAGGCGATGTCCGCCAGTGCGGGGACGGCAAGGGACAGGACAAGAATAAGCGCAAGCAGGGCGGTAAAAAATCGTTTCATTGCGGGTACCTCCGTTTGTAATGTATCCATTATACCGAATCGGACGGGGGGAATCAACAAAAGTTCCCAAAATCAGGAAAATTCTTTTGCCGGTGCAGTTGCTAATTGGAAAACTGCATGATATAATATTGTGTTAAATTGTGCGAACTATCGGCATCGGGAGAAAACTATGTGGATTTCTGATCAATGGCAGGATTTTGAACTGATCGACTGCTCCAAAGGCGAGAAGCTGGAGCGCTGGGGCGACCAGATCCTCGTCCGCCCTGACCCGCAGGCGATCTGGGACACGCCGCGCACCAACCCGCTGTGGAACAGACCCTCCGCGCGCTACAGCCGCAGCCAGTCCGGCGGCGGTCACTGGGATAAAAACACCGTGCCGGAGGCGTGGCAGGTGCGCTACGGGGAGCTGACGTTCAACGTCAAGCCCATGAATTTCAAGCACACCGGGCTGTTTCCGGAGCAGGCGGCGAACTGGGACTACATCATGCGGAAGGTGCGCTCTGCGAACCGCCCGGTGAGCGTGCTGAATCTCTTCGGCTACACCGGCGCGGCGACCGTCGCCGCAGCAAAGGCGGGCGCGAGCGTGTGCCACGTGGACGCGGCGAAGGGTATGGTGCAGTGGGGCAAGGAGAACGCGGAGGCCAGCGGCGTCCGGGACTGCCCCATCCGCTGGATCGTGGATGACTGCGCCAAGTTCGTCGAGCGCGAGATCCGCCGCGGTCACTTTTACGACGCCGTCATCATGGACCCGCCTTCCTACGGGCGCGGCCCCGGCGGCGAGGTCTGGAAGCTCGAAGATAATATCTGGGACTTTGTCGCGCTGACGGCAAACGTCCTCAGCAGCGATCCGCTGTTCGTCATTATCAATTCTTACACCACCGGCCTTTCCGCCAGCACCATCGGCTATATTGCGGACAGCATCTTTACGAAAAAATTCGGCGGACACAGCGAGAGCC
>JAZQNZ010000176.1:0-6519 GCA_045627665.1 Oscillospiraceae bacterium | reverse complement strand
GCAGGCATCCTTCACCATCGACAGCGCCGCCGCACGCATTCTCGCGCCGCTTTCCGACACACAGCCGCCCCGGCAGCGCAGCACCGATTGGCGTGCCGCTGTTCCGGCGCCGCTCGCATTCCCGCAGCTTGCGCAGGTGCAGTATGAATGGGCAGAGGGGGCATTCAGATTTCACTCTGCCCGTTCCCTTCCGCCGCGCGCATGGATGTGTCCGCTCACAAACGGCCGCTTCGGCTATCTGGCTTCCGACTGCGGAACCGGGCATCTTTGGGACGGCAACGCACGGGAGATGCAGCTTTCGCCTTGGCAGGGCCGCCCCTACGCCGTCACCGGGCCGGAAACAATCCTGCTGCAAACTGGTCAAACCCTCACCAGCCTGTTTGCTGCGCCCGCAGACCATGCCTGCACCGTCAGCTTTGAACCGGGCATCGCCGTGTGGGAAAAGGATGTCGGTCATATACGATTTCGCATGACTGCCTTTATTCCGCCGGAGACGGATGCCCGTGTGATCATCATCGAAGGCGACCCGGCGCGGGAAACAGGTGCTGTGATCCACTGGCAGATGCGTCTGCGCATGGGTGAAAATGATTTTGCAAGGCAAAACTGCCGCATTGCCTTCCGCGACGGTCTTGCCGTCGTTCAGCCGGAACGCGGGCGCAGTTTCATTCTGCTGTCTTCCGGAAACGTGCTGGGCTTCACCGATTCGCGCAGCGCAGCGCTTTCGCTTGCGTACGATGGCGTGCGTTCCCCGGTGCGCGAGCCGGTCGCGGCAATGAAACTGGAGCATAACGCTGTCACCGTGCTTGTCTGCGGCTGCGATGCGCCGGAGAAGCTGCGGGCGCTTGCTTCACCCGCGTCTGCTGAAAGTGCGCTTAAAGAAACCCGAAGCTTCTGGCGCCGGAAGCTCGATCGCTTTGCGCTCAAATCATCCGTTCAGCCGCTTGACCGGATCATGAATCGCTGGTGCGCCTATCAGGTTCTGGCCTGCAGGCTTTATGCGCGCTCCGGAATCTATCAGAGCGGCGGGGCGTTCGGATTTCGTGACCAGCTTCAGGATGCGGTCAATCTGATCCTGACAGATCCGGCGCAGGCACGGTCTCAGATCCTGCACTGCAGCACACATCAATATGCCGAAGGAGACGTTCAGCACTGGTGGCACGAGCTGGGTGTTCACGCAAAAGGCGTCAGAACTCGATGCAGCGACGACCTGCTGTGGCTCCCGTGGGCAGTATGCGAATACGTTGAAAAAACCGGAGATGAGAGCGTCTGCGCCGAGCAGCTCCCCTATCTTGCGTCGCCGACGCTGACTTCGGACGAGAATGACCGCTATGAGGAGGCTCTGCCGGGCGACATCCGGGAAAATGTTTTCCGCCACTGCATCCGGGCGATCCGCTGCGTCATGCAGCGCGGATGCGGCGCGCATGGACTGCTCCGCTTCGGGAGCGGCGACTGGAACGACGGATTCAGCGCCGTCAATGGCGAAAGCGAATGGCTCAGTTGGTTTTTTCTGCACACCGCAGCGCGTTTTTCGGCCCTTTGCAGTCAACTCGGCACGCAGTGGCAGGAGCTGGACAGCTTCTGCGAGGCATTGCGCGCGGCAGCGGACAGCGCATGGGACGGTAAATGGTATCTTCGCGGCTACTATGCAGATGCAGCCCCGCTCGGGAGTGCAAAGAATGCGGAATGCCGCATAGACTCCGTCGCACAGAGCTGGGCCGTACTGAGCGGCTGCGCATCGCAGGATAAATGCCGCACCGCCGTGAAAAGCGCCGTGAACGAATTATATGAAAAGAGCGCAGCCGGCTGCATCAAGCTGTTTGACCCTCCGTTTGCCGGGCATGAGCACCCGGGATATATCGAAAGCTACGGCCCCGGCTTCCGTGAGAACGGCGGGCAGTACACTCACGCCGCTCTGTGGCTGATTATGGCGCTCTTGCGGTTGGGTGAACGCGACAAAGCATGGGAGATGCTGCTGTCATTGCTGCCCGCAGACAAGCGTCCGGAGGAATTCGGCTGCGAGCCATTTGTTCTCTCAGCGGATGTCTATACGGCAGAGGGTCACGAAGGCGAAGGCGGCTGGAGCTGGTATACCGGCTCTGCCGGATGGTTATTCCGCATAGTGACAGAAGAGTTTCTCGGACTGCGTCTGCGGGCGGGAAAGCTCTATATCGAGCCCTGTCTTCCCTCTGCAATGCGCGGGTATGCAGCATGGTGCTGCGGGCACAGCATTGAAGTTTCGGAAGAATGTATCAAGGCAGACGGTCAGATGTGGGACGGCAGAGGTCTTGCACTTTCAGACACAAAATAAGCAAATTATCAAAATAGTATCTTCACATTTTTAAAACCGTAAGTTATACTGATAAAAAACAAAAGGAGAGACAATGGCATGAAATTTTCCTACGCCCCCCGCGGTGTCTGCTCCCAGCGCATGGATTTTGATGTTGAGGACGGAATTGTACGCTCGGTGATGGTTTACGGCGGCTGCCACGGTAATCTTCAGGGTATTTCCAAGCTGATCACCGGTATGCCCGTAGATGAAGTGATTGAAAAGCTCAAAGGCATCCGCTGCGGCGGAAAGCCGACAAGCTGCCCCGATCAGATCGCAAGAGCGCTTGAACAGGCAAAAGGCTGAGCTTCGGCTCAGCCTTTTGCCTGATATATGGCTCATTTTTCAACTGTGATTTCGAGCGTAGTATTGTTTTATGCTGCGTGAAATGCTTGAAATCACATGATTTTCTGTTCAAATTGTTTACATAATATATTATTATTTTTACTCACTAAAAATCATTTTTTGTTGATTTTTATGTCATTTTGACGACAAATTCATTTTTCGTTAAAATACACATACAACGAGTTGTGCATGATTTTCCTTGAATATTTGAAATTCCTCAACATATTGCGCCATTATAGATAATCCGAAAAAATCAATTATCTCTTTTGTTGATTATGAGCCTTGCATTGTCACTTTTACGATTGGTATAATAAAGGCGCACAGTCTGTAGACTGTGTAATTTTTATTGCCAAAAGGAGCATTTATGGGCAAAAAGCTAACAGGTCTGCTTTCCGTGTTCTGTGTCGCCGTGATCGTTGCTTCCCTTCTCGCCCCCTGCGCATTCGCAGTCGGCCCGGATGCGGACGCCGCCGAAGAACAATGCGAAGCTCTCGTCCTTTCCTGCGCCGAGGTTCCGCTCTATGCAGACGAACGCTATCTTGGCTCCGGCTTTATTGTCGGCGGGGTCACGCTTGTCCCACTCCGCACATTTCTAGAGTCTATACTGAAGGAAGAGCTTGCCGTTGAATGGGATCAGGAAACCGGCACCGCGACACTCAGCGCGCAGGATCTTCTGATTACGCTGACGCTTTCTGACAAATATATGTGCGTCAACGGCAGATACATCTACCTCCGCGATGACGTATACAATGTGAACGGTACGATCATTGTCCCTGTCCGCGAGCTTGCGCGGCTGTTTAGTCTGAATCTGAGCTGGGACGCCGATGCGCACAGCGTTTATCTTTCAACCGATGATTTTGCTTTCCCAGCCTGCGGCGATGAATTCTATCCGGAAGAGGATCTCTACTGGCTCTCGCACGTCATCTATTCCGAGTCCGGCAACCAGCCGCTGGAAGGGATGATCGGCGTCGGCAATGTCGTCATGAACCGCGCTGCGGACGAAAGCGGCGCCTTTGCCCGCGGGATTGAGGGCGTGATCTTTCAGCAGGGACAGTTTGACGTTGTACCCGCCGGGACGATCTACTTTGAGCCGTCCGAGGCCGCCGTGGTTGCAGCAAAGCTTTGTCTGGAGGGTTACAATACCGTCGGCGATGCAAAATGGTTCGTCAACCCCGACATCGGCTCCACGAGCTGGTTCCGCACCTACAAAACTTTGGCGGTGACAATCGCGGATCACGATTTCTACGCTTGATTTTATCCGCATGGATATGTTAAAATATAGGGTATGTCAAATTGGCGTACCCTATATTATTTTTTTGAGGAAATACAATGCTGGAAGAAGTCCTGAAAGACGGTCTTGCAGAGCTGGCTCTCCCCTGCGGCGAAGAGGCGCTCTCCCGCTTCCGCATCTACTATGATGCGCTTGAGGAAAAGAATAAAGTGATGAATCTGACCGCCATCACCGGCGAGGACGACAGCGCGCGGAAACACTTTCTTGATTCCGCAGCGCTGCTGCTGCACTTTGACCTTGCGGGAAAGCGCGTGATCGACGTCGGAACCGGCGCAGGTTTTCCCGGACTGCCGCTGAAAATTCTGCAGCCGCAGATACATCTGACGCTGCTGGACTCTCTGCAAAAGCGCATCAGGTTTCTCTCCGAGGTCTGCGCGGCACTCGGATTTGACGATGTGGAATGCATCCATGCGCGTGCCGAGGAATGCGGAGCACGGCGGGAGCAGTATGACTTTGCCGTATCCCGCGCAGTCGCCCGTCTGAATGTTCTGTGCGAGCTGTGTCTCCCGTACGTCAGGGTCGGCGGTGCATTTCTTGCGCTGAAAGGCCCTGCGGCTGCGGACGAGCTGAAGGAGGCGCAGAACGCGATCTCGCTGCTCGGCGGCGCAGTTGAAACCGTCGCAGACTATGCCGTCCCCGGCGAAGAGCTGCAGCATAAGATTGTGATTGTCCGCAAGATTTCCGCAACGCCGAAAAAGTATCCCCGCCGCTTTGCGATCATCAAGAGCTCTCCCCTTTGACGATATAGTTTTGCCGCGCGATGCGGCGACGATTCCGGAGGAAACGATATGACGAATGTATCTGAAATTTTCGGCAGCATGGTATTCAGCGAAAAAGCCATGTGCCGCTATCTGAGCGATGAGACCTATGCCGCGCTCAAATGCACGGTGGACACCGGCGCGCCCATGAGCTTCGAGGTTGCAGACGCCGTGGCCGACGCCATGCGCAGATGGGCGATCGACAACGGCGCGACCCACTATGCGCATTGGTTTCAGCCCCACACCGGCTTCACGGCAGAGAAGCACGAAGGCTTCCTGACGCCTGACGGCGCCGACGGAGTGCTTATGGAGTTTTCCGGCAAGGAACTCATCAAGGGCGAGGCAGACGGCAGCTCTTTTCCCTCCGGCGGTCTTCGCGCAACCTTTGAAGCGCGCGGCTACACAGCCTGGGATCCCACCAGCTACGCCTTTATCAAGGACGGCGTTCTCTGCATCCCGACCGCATTCTGCTCTTTCGGAGGACACGCGCTCGACAAGAAAACACCGCTTCTGCGCTCCATGGACGCGCTGAACACGCAGGCAAAGCGCTTTTTGAAGTTCTTCGGTACGGAATGCGGCGCTGTCTGGCCCACAGTCGGTCTGGAGCAGGAGTATTTCCTTGTTGACCGTGACCGCTACGAAAAGCGCAAGGATCTGATCTATACCGGGCACACCCTGCTCGGCGCCAAGCCGCCGAAGGGTCAGGAGCTGGACGATCATTACTACGGCGCACTGAAGCTGCGCGTTGCCGCATTTATGAAGGATCTGGACGAGGAGCTCTGGAAGCTCGGCATCCCGGCAAAGACGGAGCACAACGAAGCTGCGCCCGCGCAGCACGAGCTTGCGCCGATCTATGCAAAATGCAATGTTGCAGTTGACCACAACCAGCTTACGATGGAGGTCATGAAGAAGGTTGCCAAGCGCAACGGTCTGACCTGTCTGCTGCACGAAAAGCCCTTTGCCGGCATCAACGGCTCCGGCAAGCACAACAACTGGGGACTTGCAACCGATACGGGCGTCAACCTCTTTTCCCCCGGCGCAACACCGATGGAAAACGCACGCTTCCTCACCCTGATCTGTGCGGTCATCCGCGCCGTGGACGAGTATCAGGATCTGCTGCGCATCTCCGTCGCAAGCGCCAGTAACGACAACCGTCTCGGCGGTTACGAGGCGCCGCCGGCGATCGTTTCCATGTTCCTCGGCGAAGATCTGGAGCGCATTCTGGCTGCCTTCTCCGCAACGGAGGGTTACAGCAGTCAGACGCAGGAGGTGCTGAATCTCGGCGTCAGCGCCGTTCAGGGCATCCCGAAGGATACCACCGACCGCAACCGTACAAGCCCCTTTGCTTTTACCGGAAACAAATTTGAATTCCGCTCGCTCGGCTCCAGTATGTCCGCAGCGGACTGCAATACCGTTTTGAATACCATCGTTGCCGATTCCCTTGGCTTTTTCTCGGATATTCTTGAAAAGGCGGAGGATATCCGCAGCGCCATGGAGTATATCATCAAGGAAACCATGCGCAAGCACAAGCGCATCATTTTCTCCGGCAACGGCTACAGTGCCGAATGGGTAGAGGAAGCCGCGCGGCGCGGTCTCTCGAACTATGCCTCCGCAGCCGAAGCGATCCCCCACCTGCTTGACACGAAAAACGTTGAGCTTTTCGAGCGGCACCATGTATTCAGCCGCGCGGAAATGGCTGCCGTGGAGGAGATCCTGCTTGAAAACTACTGCAAGCAGGTGAATATCGACGCAAACGTGATGAGCGAGATGGTGCGACGCGATATTATCCCCGCCGTCAT
>JAZQNZ010000175.1:0-2596 GCA_045627665.1 Oscillospiraceae bacterium | reverse complement strand
CCTGCTTGTCCGCGACGAGGGCATCCCCGGCGTCGTGATCCGCATCGGCGAGAAGTTCGGTGCGCTGCGTGCGGAGGGAACGACCGTGTTTGCGGAAGCGGGCGTTCCGCTGGCAAGGCTCGCCGTTTTTGCGAAGGAGCACGGCCTTGCGGGGCTGGAATTTGCCCACGGCATTCCGGGAACGCTCGGCGGGGCGATCATGATGAACGCCGGCGCCTACGGCGGCGAGATGAAGGACGTTGTGAAGGCCGTCCGCTACATGAACGAGTCCGGAGCTGCGGCGGAAACAGACGACCTCCGCTTTTCTTACCGCAAAAGCCGCTTTTCGGGCGGCAGTGACATCATTCTGGGAGCGGCGATCAGTCTGCGGGAGGATGCGCCGGCAGCCATCCACGCGCGCATGATGGGGCTCTGGGCAAAGCGCAGCGCCAGCCAGCCGCTGGAGCTGCCGTCGGCCGGCAGCACCTTCAAGCGCCCCGCGGGCGGCTATGCTGCGGCGCTGATCGAGCAGGCAGGTCTGAAGGGCCGCTCCGTCGGCGGGGCGCAGGTCAGCAAAAAGCATTCCGGCTTTATCGTCAACACCGGCGGCGCAACGTGCGCGGATGTGCTCGCGCTGATGGAGCAGGTGCAGGCGGCGGTGTATGAGACGTCCGGCATCCGTCTGGAGCCGGAAGTAAAGCTGATCTGATTCAAAATGTCTGTTTTTCATCAGATCATAGTATGAGCGCGCAATACGACAGATTCCTCCGGCGCGGGCTGACGGCTCCGCGCTGCGGCATCAGCGGAGAAAGAGCGAGACAGAGGAGAGGGCTATGAAATTTCTGATTATTTCCGGTATGGCAGGCGCGGGTAAGACCCGGGCGGCGGACATTCTGGAGGATATGGATTACTACTGCGTGGACAATATGCCTGCAGCGCTGCTGCCGAAGCTGGCGGAATTCTGCATGGGCATGGGCGGACGCTATGAAAAGGTCGCCCTTGTCACGGACATCCGCGACGCCGGCGGTGTGGACGCCATTTTTGAGGCGCTCGATAAGCTGGTGGGGCTCGGCTGCAAATATGAGATCCTCTATATCGAGGCGGATGTGCCGACCGTCATCAAGCGCTACAAGGAGTCCCGCCGTCCCCACCCACTGCAGAGCGAGGTCAGCAGCATTCAGGCCGCGGTGGAGCTGGAGTCCCGCCGCCTTGCGCTGCTGCGCGAGCGCGCGGACTATGTGATCGACACCAGCCGCCTGACGCTCGGCCAGCTTCAGTCAAAGATCTTCAGTCTGTTTTCCGACGAAGGTATGCGCCGCGAGCTGCACATCAACGTCCTTTCCTTCGGCTTCAAATACGGCATTCCGCTGGAGGCCGACATGGTGCTGGATGTTCGGTTTCTGCCGAACCCGTACTACGTCACCGCGCTGCGGGAAAAGACCGGCATGGATGACGAGGTTTACGATTTTGTCTTTCAGCACGAGACCTCAAAGGAATTTTTGCGGAAACTGGAGGACCTGATGATCTTCCTGATCCCGCAGTATATCGAAGAGGGCAAGCACAGCCTGACCATCGCGGTGGGCTGCACAGGCGGCCGCCACCGCAGTATTTCCATTGCCCGCGCGCTGCGCGACAGCATGGAAAAGCTCGGCTATGCGGCGGAGCTGACGAACAGAGACATGGATAAATAAAAGACAATTCACCCGCCTGCGCGGGTACGGAAGGGAGAGAATCGGAATGTCGTTTTCAGCCGGTGCGAAGGCAGAGCTTTGCCGCGTCCCGCTGGCGCGCCAGTGCTGCGCCGCTGCCGAGGCTTACGGCGTTCTGCTCTATGCAAACACGTTTTCCCCGCAGGAGATCCGGATCGTGACCGGCTGTGCGGAGCTTGCGCAGCGGCTGCCGAAGCTCTTTAAGAAAGCGTTCGGCTTCGGATTTGATTCGGTGACCGAAATGAACGGCCGGGGCAAGAGCGTGTTTCAGATCACGGACAGCGCCCGCATCGGCGCGGTGTTTGCACGGTACGGATATGACGCGGAGCGCCTTCTGGCTCATCATGTCAACCTGAGCATTCTGGAGGAGGAATGCTGCCGGGCGTCGTTTGTCCGCGGCGCGTTTCTCGCCGGCGGAAGCATCACCGATCCGGAAAAGCGCTATCATCTGGAGCTTGCAACCGACCACAAAAGCGTCTCCGGAGAGATGTTTGCCCTGCTGCTGGAGCTTGGCTTTGCTCCGAAGGACACCATGCGCGCCGGACGGTATGTGACATATTTCAAGCAGTCCGAGGCGATTGAGGACTTTCTGACCACCATCGGCGCGCCGAACGCCGCGATGCTCATCATGGCGGCAAAGGTGGAAAAGGATATGCGAAACGCCATCAACCGCCGCGTCAACTGCGACAGTGCGAACGCGGACAAGATCGTCTCCGCGGCGCAGGCGCAGCTTGACCGCATCCGCCTGCTTGACCGGGAGATCGGTCTGGAAAATCTGCCGGAGGAGCTCGGCAAGGTCGCGCTGCTGCGCGTTGCCAACCCGGCGGCAAGCATTTCCGAGCTTGCCATGCTGTCCGACCCGCCGGTGACCAAAAGCTGCGTCAACCACAGGCTGCGGAAGCTGATGA
>JAZQNZ010000174.1:0-2861 GCA_045627665.1 Oscillospiraceae bacterium | reverse complement strand
GTGATCTGAAAGGGAACAAAACGCATGGCTTTTCTTGATAAAATTTTCGGCTCCTATTCCGACCGCGAACTGAAAAAGATCCGTCCCATCGTTGACCGCATCGTCGGGATGGAGGGCGAGTATGCCGCGATGACGGACGAGCAGCTCAAGTCAAAAACACCGGAATTCAAAGAGCGCCTTGCCGCGGGCGAAACGCTGGACGACATTCTGCCGGAAGCGTTTGCCACCGTGCGCGAGGCGGCGTGGCGCGTGCTGGGTATGAAGCCGTTTCCCGTGCAGCTCATCGGCGGCATCGTGCTGCATCAGGGCCGCATCGCGGAGATGAAAACCGGCGAAGGAAAGACCCTTGTCGCCGTCCTGCCGAGCTACCTCAACGCGCTGGAGGGACGCGGCGTGCATATCGTCACCGTCAACGACTATCTGGCGAAGCGCGACAGCGAGTGGATGGGCAAGGTGCATCGCTTCCTCGGTCTTTCCGTCGGACTGATCGTCCACGGTCTGACCGGCGACGAACGCCGCGCGGCCTACGCTGCGGACATCACTTACGGCACGAACAACGAGATGGGCTTTGACTATCTGCGTGACAATATGGCCATCTACAAGCAAAACATGGTGCAGCGCGGTCATCGCTTCGCCATCGTGGACGAGGTGGACTCCATCCTCATCGACGAAGCGCGCACGCCGCTCATCATCTCCGGTCAGGGCGACGAGAGCACCGACCTTTACCGGCAGGTGGAGGAATTCGTGCAGGGCCTGCGCGCCAGGGTGTACGCCTCCGTGGACGAAAAGGAGGAAGAGGACGAAAGTCTGGACGCCGACTACGTTGTGGACGAGAAGGCCAAGAGCGCAACGCTCACTGCGCGCGGCATTTCCAAGGCGGAGCGCCACTTCGGCCTTGAAAACCTTGCCGACCTTGAAAATTCCACTCTGAGCCACCACATCAATCAGGCCATCAAGGCGCACGGCATCATGAAGCGCGACATCGACTATGTCGTCAAGGACGGCGAGGTCATCATCGTCGATGAATTTACGGGCCGTCTCATGCTCGGACGCCGCTATAACGAGGGACTGCATCAGGCCATCGAGGCAAAGGAGCACGTTGCCGTTGCGCACGAGAGCAAAACGCTTGCCACCATCACCTTCCAGAATTATTTCCGTATGTATGACAAGCTCTCCGGCATGACCGGCACCGCCGCCACCGAGCAGGAGGAGTTCGTTGCCATCTACGGACTGGATATTATCGAGGTTCCCACCAACAAGCCGCTTGCGCGCATCGACAAGCCCGACATCGTTTACAAAAACGAAAACGGCAAAAACCGCGCCATCATCGAGCAGATCGTCGCCTGCCACGAAAAAGGTCAGCCGGTTCTGGTCGGTACGGTCAGCATCGAAAAGAGCGAGTATATCTCCAAGCTTCTGCAGCGCACGGGCATCAAGCACAACGTCCTGAACGCGAAGAACCATGAGAAGGAAGCGGAGATCGTTGCGCAGGCGGGCAAGCTGGGCGCCGTCACCATTGCGACGAACATGGCGGGCCGCGGCACGGATATCATGCTTGGCGGCAACGCGGAATATCTTGCAAAGAACGACCTGCGCAAGGCGGGCTATGACGACGAGATCATTGCCGAAGCCACCGGCTATGCCGACACCGACAACGAGGAGATTCTTGCGGCAAGAACGCTGTATGCGGAAAGGCTTGCCGCTCACAAGGCGGTCACTGCCGAGGAAGCGGAGCGCGTCCGCGCCGCCGGCGGTCTGTACATCCTCGGCACGGAGCGCCACGAGTCGAGACGTATCGACAACCAGCTCCGCGGCCGTGCGGGCCGTCAGGGCGACCCCGGCGAGAGCCGTTTCTTCATCGCGCTGACCGATGACATTATGCGTCTGTTCGGCTCTGAGCGCGTGATGGGCATGGTGGAGAGCCTCGGCATGGAGGAGGACACCCCGCTGGACAACAAGATGCTCTCCAACGCCATCGAGCAGTCACAGAAAACCGTGGAAAGCCGCAACTTCCAGGCGCGCAAATCCACGCTGGATTACGACGATGTCATGAACGCCCAGCGCAAGCTCATCTATGAGCAGCGCTATCAGGTGCTCAACGGTGAGGACGTCCATGAGAATATCCGCGGCATGATCGCGGAGTTCATCACGGACAATGTCGGCACGATAGTTCCCGAAGATCAGGAGAAGCTGGAGGAGATCCTCAGTCCGTTTTATCAGCTCTTCCTGCGCCGCGGTGCGATCCACTGGACGCCCGGCATCAGCATTGCGGAGATCACCGGAGCTGTGCAGGCGGCGGCAGAGGGCGTTTACGCGCAGAAGGAAGCGGAGCTCGGAACGATGGGCGACGGAACGCCCCTCATGCGCGAGCTGGAGCGCGTTGTGCTGCTGCGCGTCGTGGACGAATACTGGATGGATCATATCGACGCGATGGCGGAGCTGCGCCGCGGCATCGGACTGCGTGGCTACGGCAACGTCAAGCCCGTGGACGCCTACCGTCAGGAGGGCTTCGATATGTTCGAAACGATGGTTGCGGGCATCCGTCAGGAGGTCGTCCGGCGCATCTATCTTGCCCGCGTCCGCAAGGAGCAGGGCGTGGAGCGCAGGAGCGTTGCAAAGAACCCCGTCGGCAATGTCGGCGGCGACGTATCGCTGAAAAAGCAGCCGGTCAGACGGGACAAAAAGCCCGGCCGCAACGATCCCTGTCCCTGCGGAAAAAAGCGTCCGAACGGTCTGCCCATGAAGTATAAGGACTGCTGCGGAAGGAACGAGTGAGTTTTCGCCCCCCCGGCGGGGAAGTGTTCCGCCTGCGGGCGGCCATGCTTTTCTGGACGCGCAGAAAAGCATGGAGAAAAGACGCG
>JAZQNZ010000173.1:0-4686 GCA_045627665.1 Oscillospiraceae bacterium | reverse complement strand
ACGGAGTCCGCCACAAAGCCGGATTCGTGCAGAATGGACTCATAAAACCACTCATCATAGCGGATGTTATAGCGCTCAAGGTCGGCTTTCATCTTCGGGAGGTTGACGGACAGGCCGTACTTTGCCATCGCTTCGTGGCGTTCGGCAATGCCGCGACTGAGCCAGTCGTCGCCGAATGCCGCGCGGAAGCCGGCGGCAAGCTCACGAATATCGTCGCCGTGGTATCCGTCCTCCGGGAATGCAACCGCGTCCTCGCCGAGGATGAGCTGCTGATACCGCGCGTCGATGGAAACGGCAAACTTCTCGATCTGGTTGCCCGCGTCGTTCCCATAGACTTCGCGCCAGACGTCCGCACCCGCGCGGGAGAGCACCTCAGCCAGCGCATCGCCGAGAACGCCGCCGCGTGCATTGCCCATGTGCATCGGGCCGGTGGGGTTGGCAGAGACGAACTCCACCATATACTTTTTGCCGCAGAGCGCATCGGTGCGTCCGTAATCCGCGCCCTCGGCGCAGATATTTTCCAGAACATCCGCATACCACTTCCCGCCGAGACGGAAATTCATGAACCCGGGGCCGGCAACCTCTACGGAATCGAACCACGTGCCGGAAAGAACCATATTCGCGGTCAGGATCTCGGCAATTTTGCGCGGCGCAGCGTGCAGCGCCTTTGCCGCTGTCATCGCATGGTTGGCAGCATAGTCGCCGTTGTTGGCGCCTTTGGGAATCTCTACGATGCCGTTCAGCTCCGCACCTGCGGGCAGCTCGCCCTTTGCGGCAGCCGCTTCATACGCACTGTGTACCAGCGCATTGATCTGTTTTTTTGCGTTATCGATCAGGTTCATGATTTCAGTTCCTTTTCTCTCACGTTGATTTTGAATTTGTTTCTGCTCAGAAAAACTTGGTCAAAAGCAATATCATATTCGATCTCCATACTGCCGCCGTGTTCATCCAGTCTGCAGTCAAGACTGTGGGTATCCAGTCCGAGCGACAGCGTTCCGAACCCGGTCTGATAGCTGAATTGCTGCTTCTCGCCGCAGCGAAAGATCATCTGCGAATTCACCGCGCCGCGCCGGGAGAGAACCACCTGCTCCGGTCGGATCAGATACACGGTCTTCGTTCCGTCCAGTCCGGTCAGCTCGCTTTCCATATAGGAAATGCGGATTCCGTCCGCCGCATAGTCGTATGTCCCCTGCGTGATCAGCTCCGCACCGTCATGATCTCCGCTGAAATCCTGCGTGCTGTTGATTGTAATTAAAACATCCTTGCTCATTTTGTGTTTCAGATCTCCGAATTGATATGTAGTTCCGCCTTGATCGGACGCCCGAGAAGCCGGGTCCCCATTGCGGAAAAATCTTCCGTACTGCCGCTTGTAAACCATCTGGCTTCGCCGACAGAACGCGCCGCAAGCAGATTGTTTTCCGAAAGATAGTCACGGAGTGCAAGCGCAGCCTCCGCGCCGACGGAAAGAAGCTGCACCCCGCTGCCGAGGCAGTCGGCAATCATGCTTTGAAAGAGCGGAAAATGCGTACAAGCAAGCAAGAGCACATCCGGCCCCCACGCCTTCACCCCGGCAAGCTCCGCTTCCACCGCCTGCACCGCAAGCGGGTCGCCGGCGGAAAAATGTCCCTGCTCGGCAAGCGGAACCAGGCTCTGACAGGCGTCGGAATAAACCTGAATTTCGCTGTCCAGTGAAGAGATCGCGCGGGCAAACGCACCGCTGCGGATCGTTGCCTCCGTGGCGATTACGGCAACGCGCTTCGTCCTTGTCAGCGCCGCCGCACGGCGGCAGGGCGCGTCGATCACGCCGAAAAACGGAATCTGCGGAAAGCTTGTGCGCAGCGTGTCCATGGCATTGGAGGACACGGTTCCGCAGGCAACCAGAATCGCCTTGCAGTCAAAGCCGCTGAGAAAGCGCGCATTGTCAGCGGCGAGAACGGAAAGCTCTTCTCTCGAACGCGTCCCGTACGGGGCGTTGATGCTGTCGCCGAAATAAATCAGGTTTTCTCCGGGCATCATCTCCGCCAGCACTTTTGCGGCGGTCAGGCCGCCGAGGCCGGAGTCGAAAATGCCGATGGGTCTCGGATCCATGCGGTCGCTCCTTAAAAAACATTAACTGAATTATTTTATGCTTTTTCTTCCGCAAATACAAGTAAAATTAGTATGTGATCCAGCATAAATTCTGCCGGACGGTAACGTCACCGCATCGGCGCAGGGGCGGAAGACGAAAACTTTATCAATTATTACAAACACAGTTGATGGTATTTTAACATATTGCACGGCTGTTTACAAGCGGCGGCGGCAGTAAGAATGCAAAAATTTGTGTAGCATTTTTCGGGCGCGCTTGATATAATAATATGAAATACAGAGAATGATCCTGTCCGCGGACAACCGTGAAAGGAGGCGCTGCAGCATGAATATCGACCTGACAGACAAAGAGTTCCGGCGATTGCTGGATCTGATTTATATCGGCAACTGGATCCTGAATTCCACGCGCGGTGACGACCGTTTTGAGGATTATGACTTCCTGCAGGAGAAGTTTTTCAAGCTTGCGGGCAAAAACGGATTAAAATCACTTGTAGAAAGCTACATGGGCCACTATTTCCCCTCCAAGGCGTATGAGGACGGCGGGATCCATGAAGCGATCGCTGACTATGAGGACGCCGTATTCTTTGACATTCTCGCTGAGGAGCTTGCCCGCCGCGATATGCTGGATGAAAACGTCAATCAGGAGGACATTGCCGAGCTCTCCGCGCGGATGAACGACTATATGGACGAATTTGAGAAAAACGGCATCGACCGCCTCACGGTAGAGGACCGCTGATGGAGCGGGCCTTCCGTTCCCCGATCGGGATATTATGCCTGACCGAGCAAAACGGGGAGTTAACCGGACTGCAATGGCGCTCCGGGAGGGCGGATTCGTCGCCCCTGCTGATCGAAGCGCAGTCGCAGCTTCTGGAATATTTTGCCGGAAAACGCAGATACTTTTCCCTGCCGCTTGCGCCGCAGGGCACCCCGTTTCAGCGCGCTGTCTGGGCGGCGCTACGGGAGATCCCATACGGCGAGACCCTGTCATACGGCGCTATTGCGGCGCGCATCGGCAATCCGAAAGCCTGCCGGGCGGTCGGCATGGCAAACAACCGCAATCCCCTGCCGATCCTCATCCCCTGCCACCGTGTCATCGGCGCAGACGGCGGCCTGACCGGATACGGCGGCGGCCTCGACCGCAAACACTTTTTGCTTACCCTGGAAAAAGAGAATACCTGATACGAATAACCGCAGAGAGCATCCGAAAAGATGCTCTCTGTCTCAATATTTACACTTCATTCAGAGAAAATTTTTCTGCCATCGCCATGCGTCGGCGCACATCTGCTCCAGACCGCGCACTGCGCGCCACCCGAGCAGTCGCTCCGCCTTCGCCGGGTCGGCAAAAAATTCCGGAAGGTCGCCCGCACGCCGCGGTGCGATCACGCGAGGAACGGCGATCCCGGTCACGCGCTCAAACGTCTCTGCCACCTCAAGCACGCTGTATCCCCTTCCGGTTCCGAGATTGAATATCTCCGTCCCCGGATGAGAGGACGCATAATCCAGAGCGGCAATGTGTCCTTCTGCAAGATCGGATACATGGATATAATCGCGCACGCCGCTGCCGTCGCGCGTCGGATAGTCCGCGCCGAAAACCTTCAAAAACGGAAGCTTCCCGGCGGCGACCTGCGTGATATACGGCATGAGATTGTTGGGGATGCCGGTCGGCTTTTCCCCGATCAGACCGCTCTCGTCCGCACCGATGGGATTGAAGTAACGCAGCAGCACCACGCGCATTTCCGGATCGGCTTTTGCCGCATCCGTCAGAATCTGCTCGATCATCAGCTTCGTCCAGCCATACGGGCTGGAGCAGCGCCCGGTCGGCATCGTTTCCGTATAGGGGATCGGGTTTTCCTCACCGTAAACCGTAGCGGACGAGCTGAAAATCATAGTTTTGCATCCGTATTCCGCCATCAGCTCCAGCAGCGTCAGCGTGCAGTCAAGATTGTTGCGGTAATATGCAAGCGGCTTTTCAACCGACTCCCCGACCGCCTTAAATCCCGCAAAATGCAGGACTGCAGAAATATTGTTCTCTTTGAAAATTGCAGCAGCCGCATCGCGGTCGGTAAGGTCAACGCGGTAAAACCGCGGCGTGACGCCGGCGATCTTGACGAGCCGGTCGATCACCGACTCCTCGCTGTTGCTGAGATCATCCGCGATCACGATCTCACGCCCGCTGCGCAGGAGCGCCGCCGCCGTGTGTGAGCCAATGTATCCGGTGCCGCCGGTCAGAAGGATCTGAGACATGAGAAGGCACTTCCCTTCCGAAAGTATCATCAAGAAAAATCATAAATCAATTTTACCACCGCGCGGCGATGAATGCAAACCGTTTTGTCGTCCGAACAGCAAGCGCAAAAAATGCTTGACAAATGAAATCAGCCGTCGTATGATGTGCCCATAAGTTAGACATCTCTAACCGAGAGAGGAGTGAAGCAAATGACGCTGAAAGAGCTTCAGCCCGGAGAGAGCTGCGTGATCGCCGCCGTCGGCGGTGAAGGCTCGCTTCGCCAGCATTTTCTGGATATGGGCGTGATCCCCGGCGCTGAACTGACATTGATCAAGTATGCCCCGATGGGCGACCCGATGGAGCTGCGTCTTCACGGC
>JAZQNZ010000172.1:0-7939 GCA_045627665.1 Oscillospiraceae bacterium | reverse complement strand
GAAACTTTTTACAATAAGAAAGGGAAACAATTATGAAGATTCTTGTGATCAACGCCGGCAGCTCCTCTCTGAAGTACCAGCTCATCGACATGGAAAATGAGTCTCTGCTGGCAAAAGGTCTGTGCGAGCGCATCGGCATTGGCGGAAAATTCACCTATAAGCCCCTCGTGGACGGCAAGAAGAAGATCGACGCTGTTGACGTTGCAATGCCCACCCACGCCGAGGCCATTCAGGCCGTTCTGGACGCGCTGGTTGACCCGGCCAACGGCGTTGTGAAGAGCATGGACGAGATCGACGCTGTCGGTCACCGCGTGCTCCACGGCGGTAAGGAATTCACCGAGAGCTGCCTTGTGGACGATGCCTGCATCGCCGCCATCAAGAAGTGCATCCCCCTCGGACCGCTCCACAATGCCGCCAACCTGATGGGCATCGAGGCCTGCACCAAGTGCATGCCCGGCAAGCCCCAGGTCGCTGTATTCGACACCGCGTTCCACATGACCATGCCCCCGAAGGCATACACCTACGCCATCCCCTATGAGTACTACGAGAACGATGACGTCCGCCGCTACGGCTTCCACGGCACCTCACACCGCTACGTCTCCGCCCGCTGCATTGATCTGCTCGGCAACCCGGAGCACAGCAAGATCATCTGCTGCCACCTCGGCAACGGCTCTTCCCTCTCCGCCTGCATTGACGGCAAGTGCGCCGACACCACGATGGGCCTCGGGCCTCTCGCCGGCGTTCCCATGGGCACCCGCTGCGGCGATATCGACGCCACCATCATGGAGTATCTGATGGGCAAGTACGGCTATGACATCAAGACCATGATGAACATTCTCAACAAGAAGTCCGGCGTGCTCGGCATCTCCGGCATCTCCTCCGACTTCCGTGATCTGGAAACCGCTGCCAAAGATGGCAGTGAGCGCGCACAGTTGGCACTGGATAAGTTCCACTACGAGGTTCGCAAGGACATCGGCGCTTACGCAGCCGCCATGGGCGGTGTGGATGCCATCGTGTTCACCGCCGGCGTCGGTGAGAACGGTGCTGACAACCGCGCAGCCATCTGCGAAGGTCTGGAGTACATGGGCGTCAAGATCGACGCGGCCCGCAATGCGGAGCGTGCAGACGAGCACCTGATCTCCACCGACGACAGCAAGGTCAAGGTCTTTGTCATCGCCACCAACGAAGAGCTGATGATCGCCCGCGACACCAAGGCGATTGCAGAAAAGCTGTAATTCAGCCGAATATATTTTCAGCCGCTTCCCTCCATCGGGGAGCGGCTGATTTTGTGTTGCATACTATCGCATACAAAAAGAGACGCTCAGTCAAGCGTCTCTTTTCATATATGATGGAATTACAGAGCAGCCTTTGCCTTCTCGCACAGAGCGGTGAACGCAGCTGGCTCATGAATGGCCATCTCGGACAGCATCTTGCGGTTCATCTCGATGCCGGACTTCTTCAGACCGTTCATGAAGGTGGAGTAATTCATGCCGTTCATCTTGCAGCCGGCGGAAATGCGGGTGATCCAAAGACGGCGGAAATCTCTCTTCTTCTGCTTGCGACCGATATAGGCATAGCGGCCGGACTTCATCATGGCCTGGTTGGCCATCTTGTAATGCTTGCTCTTGGCACCCCAGTAGCCCTTTGCAAGGCCCAGGATCTTATTTCTGTGCTTGCGCGTCATCATTGCGCCTTTAACTCTTGCCATTTCTCAAGACCTCCTCTTATTTGTACGGAATCATGCGCTTGATTGCAGACTCGTTGGTGGCGTCTGCGATGGCACTCTGGCGGAGGCCTCTCTTACGCTTGGTGGTTTTGCCGTGGCCGTTGAGCAGGTGGCTCTTAAAAGCGTGTGCGCGCTTGACTTTACCGGTCTTGGTGAGATTGAATCTCTTCTTCGCGCCGGAATGGGTTTTCAGTTTGGGCATGATATATTTCTCCTTCCTTGGTTTGAACAATATTATTTTGCCTTCGGGGACAGGAACATGGACATGTTGCGTCCCTCCAGCTTCGGGTTTTTATCCATCGTTGCGACATCCGCACACTTCTCGGCAAAAGCGGTCAGCAGCTCTTCACCGATGTTGGTGTGTGCCATCTGTCTGCCGCGGAAACGAATGGTCACTTTCAGACGGTCGCCGTCCGCGAGGAATTTCTGCCCCGCACGCAGCTTGGTGTTGAAGTCGTTATCCCCGATGCCGGGAGACATACGAATCTCTTTGACCTCGATCACATGCTGGTTTTTCTTGGCTTCCTTTTCACGCTTGGACTGCTCAAAGCGGTATTTGCCGTAGTCCATGATCTTGCACACAGGGGGCTTGCTGCCGGGTGCGATCATAACAAGGTCAAGCTCGCGCTCCTCAGCAATTTTGAGGGCTTCTTCGCTGGACATCATGCCCAGCTGCTCACCTGCCTCGCTGATCAGTCGAATCTCAGGGGCGGTGATTTCTTCATTGATCAGATGTTCCTGATTAGCGATGGGATAACACCTCCATAAAAAAATGCGAATGCACACAAAGGCATCCGCACGCAACAGCACAGCTTATGAAAAGCCGGACAGTATTGACCGCTGCGCGTTTTCGATGAACGGCAGGGTGAGGACGGACGCCATCCGTACCTACTTTGTTAGCTCATTTAGTATAGCAAAGCTTTCGTTGTATGTCAACTGTTTTCTTTCCATTCCAAGAAAAATTTTTCACTGCTAATGCCGTGCGGTCGATTGTACCGCCCCAAATCATACAACTCCTCCGCGTCGCCTGTCAAGCGGTTGATCTTTTCCGTGCAGGTAAACGCCGCGGAAAAGAATCCGAAGTCCTTCACTGCCTCCGTCGTTTCGCGGGAGTAGGCACCGTAGGGATAAGCGATCGCCGGCGTCAGAGGAACGTCATTTTCCCGTGCCGTATGCAAAAATCGTGCCAGATCATCCGACAGCGCATATCGGTAATCCTTTTCCCGTTCCCATTTCATTTTTCGGCAGCCGTTGCGCGGCGTCAGGTCATGCATATCCCAGGTGTGGCAGATGATCTCTACGGTTCCGCGCTCTGCCATCGCCTTCGCGTCCTGCCAGCTCAGATTATCATACTCCGGCTCATGTTCGTTCAAGCCGGAAAACTGATCGCAGACATTTCCGATCACGGCACAGACGCCGCAGAATCCGTACTCCTTCAAAAGCGGCTCGGCATACGCCTGCGTGCTGAGAAATCCGTCGTCAAACGTAATCATGCAGGGCTTTTCCGGCAAGCCTCCCTCGCCGTTTTCCCACGCAAGAAGCTGCGCAACGCCGACCGTTTGATAGCCGTTGTCTCGCAGCCACGTCAGATCGGATTCAAACTCACCGCGTGAGATAACGTAGTCATTCCATGACTTAGGATTATCCGATATGTGATGATACATGACGATCGGCAGCAGCGTATACGGCTGGTCCTCCGCGCGCGCATAGTGCAGCAGCAGCGGCGAAAGCATCGCCGCCGTCACAAAGCATACAAGCAGATGTTTTTTCATGCTTTCACCCTCCCAAACTCATTTTTCTCACAGACATATAAATAATTCAGGGAAAAAGCGGAAAAACTTTCTGTATGATTATTATTGAAACCGTACTGATATTTGCGACCGGAGCGCTCGGCTACGGCGGGCTTGAAATGCTCTGGCGCGGACGCACCCACTGGACAATGCTGCTGCTCGGCGGGATCTGCTTTCTGGCCGTATATCTCATCACAACGCGCCTGACCGCGCTCCCGCTTCCGATCCGCTGGCTGCTTTGCAGCGCGGTCATCACCGCACTGGAGTTTCTGTGCGGCTGCATCGTCAATCTCCGGCTCGGCTGGAAGATTTGGGACTACTCCAACATTCCCGGGAATCTGCTCGGTCAGGTGTGTCCGCTCTTCACCGCAGCCTGGTTTCTGCTTTCCATCCCCTGCTCGGCGCTGGCCGCGGCACTGAAAAAATACCTGTTTTCGCAATATCTGTCCATTCCATAATCAAAGCAAAAATCCGAAACACCGGCGGAGCCCTCCGTCGGTGTTTCGGATCGTTCGATCAGTTGTCAGTTGTGCGAAATAGTTCAGGCGGTAAAATGCACGGCGTGATCCGCGAAAACGTCCCCCCGCTTTTACGCATCCTGCCCGAGCAGAGCTTCGGCTGCATCGGGTTCATACCCCTGCGCAGCGGCGATCTTGACGACGCGGCTCGTGCCGAGGCGGTCGGCGCCGAGCTCGATGAACTTTTCCGCATCCTCCAGCGAAGCGATGCCGCCCGCAGCCTTCACCTTCACCTTGGGATCGCAGTGGCGGCGCATGAGGGCAACGTCATCAAAGGTCGCGCCGGCCGTGGAAAATCCGGTGCTGGTCTTGATATAGTCCGCGCCGGAGGCCGAAACGATGGCGCAGAGCTGGATCTTTTCCTCTTCGGTCAGCAGACAGGTCTCGATGATGACCTTCAGGATCTTCCCCTCGCTGACGCGGCGAACGGCACGGATGTCCTCCAGAACCGCGTCCCAGCAGGCATCCTTCACCATACCGAGATTGATAACCATATCGACCTCGTCTGCGCCGTGCGCAATGGCGTCCTTTGCCTCAAAAGCCTTCACGGCAGTGGTCATATAGCCGTTCGGAAACCCGATCACGGTGCAGATTTTCAGACGGTCTCCGACATATTTCTTCGCACCGGCAACGTGGGCGGGCGGGATGCAGACACTGGCGCAGTGATACTTGATCGCCTGATCGCAGAGCGTTCGGATCTCCTCAGCAGTGCTGGTCTGAGCAAGCAGGGTATGATCGCACTTTTCAAGAATCTCTTGAATCTCCATAAGCGTTTTTTCACAGGCTCCTTTCAGAATTTTAGATAAGTATAGCGCAATCAACAGACGATTTCAACCGTGCTGACATATTTTCCTCCGCAGCGGCATACCATCAAGTAACACAACTTGCGCTGATACTTCAGCGGCGGAACGGAGAATATCATGGAAGAATTCAAATGCAACAACTATGCCATGCTGCGGGGCGTGATGAGCGAGCCGCCGAGATTTTCTCACGAAAGCAGAAACGAAAAATTCTATCAGTTTTCCCTTGAGGTCACGCGCCTTTCGGGCGTGCGGGACACAATACATATCATCGCGCGCGACCAGCTTCTCGAGTCTTTGGAGCCCGGAGGCGGCAGCAAGCTCTGCGTCCGCGGAGAGCTGCGGACATTCAACAACAAAAGCGGCGTCGGGCCGCGTCTGATCATCACCGTATTTGCGCGCGAGCTCTGGTTTGACGACGGAGAGGACGAAAACATCGTTGAGCTTTCGGGGACGCTCTGCAAAACGCCGAACTATCGAACAACACCGATGGGCCGCGAGATCTGCGATCTGATGGTCGCGGTCAACCGCCGATACGGGCGCAGCGATTACCTCCCCTGCATCGCCTGGGGCGTTCGCGCACGGGAGGCCGCACTCTGGAGCATCGGTACTGCGTTATCGCTCACAGGACGTTTTCAGAGCCGCGCCTATACAAAGTCGTCCGAGTCAGGTCCGGAAGAAAAAACGGCATACGAGGTTTCTGTGATTACGATCGAAAAAGCAGAATAGGTTTATAAGGTCAGGACGCTCTGGAAAAAGACTGCGTCCTGACCTTTTCTTACACGCCGCATTGCTCCAGCGCCACGTTCAAAGCCGCGCCGAGAAACAACACCATGCCGCAGATATAGAGCCACAGCATCATCACGATGATGCTGGCAAGGGAACCGTAAACCGTCGGGTATTTTGTACTCGCGCCGATAAAAGCGGAAAAAACGATGCTGACCCCGACGAGCGAAGCGGAGGCAAAGACCGTTCCCGGCAGCAGACGAACGGCTTTGCCCGGCGGTGCGGTAATGCGGTATAATCCGCAGATAAGCGTAAAAAGCAGCATAAACAGAAGAACAAATCTCCACCAGCTCCAGCCGTCGGAAATATTCATAAACATGATATACCGATCCGCTTTCTCCAAAAACCACTTCCCGGTGACGATGAGCAGCACGGAAAAATAAACCGCAGCAAGCAGCAAAATTGAAAATGTGAAGCTGAAAACAAACGCAGAGACTCCCGTAAAGCGTTTCCGTCCGCGCATCGTGCCGATCACGCGGTCGATCGTGCGAAACGCAGCCGAGGACGAAGTGAGCAGCACCGTGAGTGCCATCACAAGCATCGGCGTACTGAGGTTTTCCGAAACATAGCGAAGGTAGTCAATGATCGTTTCAACCGTTTTCTCCGGCAGGAGCGCGCCGAGCAGGCTGCGGACATCCTCTGCCGCCGGGAAAAGGCTGCCGAGCATGGTATAAAGGCAGATCAGGAGCGGAAAAAAGGTCAGCGTCAGGAAATATGACAGCGCAGCCGACGCCTGCGGAATCCGCTCACGGTCAAAGATGTCGGCAAGCGCGCCGAATATCATTTTCAGTTCTTTCATTTTCAACGCAGATCACCCTTTGACATTCTATTCGACGCATTACCGCAATCATGCAAAAGGTCAGACGAAACAGCAAAAAATCTCCCGGCACAAAAGCTATGTGCCGGGAGAATAAAGCATTGTAGGTTATACTATTTACTGTTAAAGATTTTGAAGATGCTCTCGAAAGGGTCATCCTCCGAAGCCGGCTTCGCAGGATCAGCAACCGGCGCCGCAGCTTCGGCAGCCAGTTCGGAAGCGGTGGAGAAAAGCTTCTCCTGTTTGTTCTGTTCCGCATCGGCCGCGGGCTTGCTCTCAACGGGGCCGTCCTCAAAGCCGGTGGCAATGACGGTAACGCGGATCTGATCCTCCATCGCCTCGTCAAAGGTGGCGCCGAAAATGATGTTTGCATCGGGGTGGGCAGCTTCCTGCACCAGGCACGCGGCAGCTTCCACATCCTCAAGTCCCATATCGGCAGAGCCGGTAATGTTGATCAGAACGCCATGCGCACCGTTGATGCTGGTTTCCATCAGCGGGCTTGCGATTGCTGCGCGTGCAGCCTCCTCCGCCTTCCCCTTGCCGATGGCGGTGCCGACGCCCATGTGGGCATAGCCGGCGTCCTTCATAATGCAGGTCACGTCCGCAAAGTCAAGGTTAATGAAGCCGGTGCTCTTGATGAGGTCGGAGATGCTGGTAACCGCCTGACGCAGCACGTCGTCCGCGATCTCAAAGGCGTTTGCAAAGGTTACCTTCTGGTCGGTGGCATATTTCAGTCGGTCATTCGGGATAATGAGAAGGCTGTCGACCTTGCCGAGCAGCTCTTCGATACCGCGCTTGGCCTGCTCCATGCGGCGTTTGCCCTCAAAGGTGAAGGGCTTTGTCACAACGCCGACGGTCAGGATCCCGGCTTCCTTGGCAATATCCGCAACGGTAGGCGCAGCGCCAGTACCGGTGCCGCCGCCCATACCGGCGGTGATGAACACCATGTCCGCATCCTCAAGGCATTTGGCGATATTGTTGCGGTTTTCCTCCGCACTGCGCTTGCCGACATCCGGATCAGAGCCTGCGCCCTGACCGTGCGTCAGCTTTTCGCCGATCTGGATCTTCTGGTCGGCATTGGAAATTGCAAGCGCCTGCTTATCGGTATTGATGGCAATAAATTCAACGCCTTTGGTACCGGTGCTGACCATGCGGTTGACGACGTTATTGCCGGCACCGCCGACGCCGATGACCTTGAGCGTTACAACATTCTCGGGACCGGTTTCCGGAACGAATGACATATCTGTTTCCTCCCAACATTTTTATCGCTTGCGGCTTTTGCCGCTTCTGTATCAGTTTCAACTAATTTTAATCTATTTTTCGTTGCAGGTCAATAGTTTTGCAAGCAGGAAATACGATTATGTAAACATTTTTTCCTGCGTTCAATCATAAGTCAGGTGCGCACGCTTATCAATCGAAAGATCAAGCGTTCCCCTGTCGCCCTCGTTCAGTGCTTCAACCGCGCTGAGAAGAAGCTGGAATTTGTATTCAATATCCTCGTC
>JAZQNZ010000171.1:0-6123 GCA_045627665.1 Oscillospiraceae bacterium | reverse complement strand
TTCATGAGCGACGAATGCTACGTCCGCTACTACTGGCGTCATCTGCAGGAGATCATTCAGACCATCGTTGACGTCGGCATGGTGCCCTATGTCTTCTGCGAGGGCCGCTACTCCACCCGTCTGGAGCATCTGGCGGACGTTCCCGTCGGCAAGGTCATTTACCGCTTTGAGGATACACCGATGGAGCTTGCAAAAAAGGTCGTCGGCAATGTTGCCTGCATCACGGGCGGCTTTGACAACACGCTCCTGACCTTCGGCACCGAACAGCAGGTGATCGACGCCTGCAAGAAGATGATCGACGACTGCGCTCCCGGCGGCGGCTTTATTTTCCAGACCAAGTCCAGCCTTGTCGGCGACTGCAAAAAGGAAAACGTGGAAGCCATGTTCCGCACCGTCCGCGAATACGGCAAGTACCGCTGATCTGTCAGAAAATATGCAAAAGGGATGCCCCGTGGGAGACACTCCGAAAGGAAGTGTCTCCCTTCGGCTTTTGTAATCAGCCAAATTGATGGAATTGCATGATTTCAAATTATTTGGAGGATTACGAAAATATCTGAAAACACCATCAAGTACCGTCAGCAAGGAGATTATTTTCTGCCCGAGTTGAAAGTCCCCGATTCCCCAAAGATTAGCGTATGGGGTGAGCGCCGCAGAAAATATCTCCGTGAACACAAGCGCGCAATTTACACTAACAAGTTGTCTGCGTCAGGAAACTGCGTTTTCCGTACGCAGACGTTGCTTGCAGTAAAATAGGATATTCCGGCATATTCCAAAAGCGTTTTTTTGCAACATTGTGTGTGTTTACGCAAAATCATTGATTTGTGTGATTTGTGTCTATGCGTGTTAGCGCTCCACCCGGGCTTTTCCACTTTGTCTGATACGTTGAGCAGTACCATGATGATGCGCTTCTGCGAAGCGGTCGGAAAGGAAACAAGTTCATTCATCTGTTCCGGTTTCGAACGCATGGTCGATGAAATCACGGATGCTATTTTCGGCGGCAATCTCGTTGCTTGTGAAAGACAATATGGGATTCCGGCGGGATCAGGTCCGCATTTCGCGACGATCCGGCGACGGCTGCTGTTAACGGTCGCATTTCAACGGAGCAAGGAAAAACATTTGATAAATATTTTCTATGACATTATTTACAAATTTTTTCGACTAAAAAAGCGCTTTTCCAGAGTCGCTGCAAAAAAAACCTTGAAGTTACAAGCGCTGTGCCCTTTGTCTGAATTGTTAACGAGCCATGAACGATCCATGAACACAGTGTTGCGTTTCAAAAAACGTCGTGATATACTGCGATTGTCTGTTAGGCAATAAAAAAGCAGGCGTGTTTGTGTATGCTGCCGATGTTTATGTACACAGACCGCCAATAGGAGGTATCAGCTTGTCGTATATTACGATCGCAGTCATTGGCGTCATCATTTTGCTGATTCTGCTCATTATGGGTATGAACATCGGTATTTGCATGATGTGCGTTGGCTTCTTCGGTTACTGCGTGGTTCGCGGTTTCACTCCCGCGCTGGTGTTGTTTAAGAACATACCATTCACCCAGGCAACGACCTATTCCTTTACGGTCATACCACTATTTGTCCTGATGGGAAATCTCTGCTACTATTCCGGAATGTCCGGTGACCTTTATAGTTGCGCACACAAGCTCCTCGGCGGTATGCGCGGCGGCCTTGCCTGCGCCACTGTGGCAGCCTGTGCCTGCTTCTCCGCCATCTGCGGCTCTACCGCTGCAACTGCTGCAACCATGGGCGTTGTTGCTCTTCCGGAAATGCGTAAGCACGGATACGACGACAGCCTTTCCTGCGGCTCCATCGCTGCCGGCGGTACGCTTGGAATCCTGATTCCGCCCAGCACCGGCTTTATCATCTACGGTATCGTCTCCGGCGCTTCCATCGGCGCACTGTTTGCTGCGGGCATTCTCCCCGGCATCGTGCTTGCCCTCTGCTACATTGCAGCGATCATGGTCGTTGTTCGCATCCATCCGGAAAAGGCACCCGGAAAGCTGCACTTCACGGTGAAGGAAAAGCTCCTCTCCCTCAAGGGCGCGCTGGCGATGATCGTGCTGTTCTTCATTGCGATCGGCGGTATCTTCCTCGGCTGGTTCACAGCCAACGAGGCTGCTGCAGTCGGTGCCATGGCGTCGCTGATTTATCTGATCGCCCGCGGCAAGTTCACGTGGGAGATCCTGATCAAATGCGTGCGTGACACTGTGAAGACCAGCGGTATGATTTTCCTGATCCTCATTGGCGCTTACGTGTTCGGCTCTTTCCTGACGATCACCGGTCTGCCCACGGCACTGGCAAGCTTTGTCAACAGCCTGAATGTTAGCCGCTATGTGATTCTCTTCGTCATCATCCTGATCTATGCGATCATGGGCTGCCTGATGGACTCTCTGGCGATGGTCATGCTGACCGTTCCCATCTTCCTCCCGATCATGCAGAGCCTCGGCTTTAACGAGATCTGGTACGGCGTTCTGATGATCATGGTCATGGAAATGGGTCTGATCACGCCCCCGGTCGGCATGAATGTTTATATCGTTGCCGGCGTTGCAAAGGACGTCCCCCTGCAGAAGATCTTCAAGGGCGTTGCGCCGATGGTGGTCGGTATGTGCGTCGCGATCTTGATTCTCTGCGTGTTCCCGAATCTGGCGCTTGTTCTGCCGCGCCTGCTCGGCTACCCCGTTTAGTATTTTCAAGAGCGCAGCTCTTTGAATAATAAAAATATTGGAGGAAATGAAATGAAAAAGTTTTTGGCAATTGTCCTTACTTTGACCATGGTCGTGGCTCTGTTCGCAGGCTGCGGCGGCAGCTCTGCACCCGCTTCTAATTCCGGCAGCTCTGCACCTGCTTCGAATTCCGGCAGCGAGGCCCCGAAGCAGGACGGCAAGGTCTACAACCTGATTGTTGCAAACCATGACGCATCCACTTCCATGTGCGAGCTCTACATCGAGACTCTCTGCAGACAGATGAGCGAGGCTTCCGGCGGCCGTCTGCAGTTCACCTTCAACCCCGGCGGATCTCTTCTCGGTGCTACCGAGACGATCGACGGTGTGAAGGACGGCTCTGCTGATATTTGCTGGTCCTGCACTTCCTTCTTCTCTTCCCGCTTCCCCGCGGCTGAGTTCATCAACCTGACCGGTAACGGCTGCGTCAGCGCACGTATGGCTACCGACGTTTTCCAGCAGATGTATGAAGAGATTCCCGAGGTTCAGAACGAGTTTGCTGACTGGAAGGTTCTCGCACTGCACTCCTGCTCTTACGGCCCCATCTCTACTGTTGGCAAGAAGATCGAGACCAAGGACGACTTCAAGGGTATGCTGATCCGCACCGCCGGTACGGTTGCTTCCCAGTACATTGAAGCACTGGGCGCTACTCCGATGTCCGTTCCCACCTCTGATGTTTATGAGAACATCTCCAAGGGCGTCATCAACGGCTTCACCAACGACTGGCACAATATCGACTGCTTCAAGCTCTATGAGCCGATCGATTACTGCCTGGATCTCCCCGTGTCCTTCACTTCCTGCTTTGTTCTCATGAACAAGGATGCCTATAACAGACTGCCCGACGATCTGAAGGCGATCATCGACACCTATGCCGGCAACTACGCCGGCGACATGGCGGGCTACTGGTGGGATTCCTGCAACTACTGGGTTGCTGACAAGATGCGCGAGAACGGTGTTGAAGTTTATTCTCCCTCTGAGGAGCTGAAGGCTTGGGCACAGTCTGACGAGATCGTTGGCGGCATCCACGAGTGGTACGTCCAGTATCTGAACGAACTGGGTCTTGACGGTCAGGCAATCTATGACAAGTGCATGGAGATTGTTGCACAGAACGCTGCTGCACATGAGAATGACTGGGATGCTCCGTTCAGCTACACTGATTGGCAGTTTGACGCAGCTACGTATTGATTTTCCGCGTAACCCTGTATATTTATCAGAATCGAACTTTCTGAATTATTTTGCCGCGTGGCAAGAAAAGGACGGCTGAAAAATGGTAAAAGCATTAAATGGTTTTTGCAGTATCGTTAAAAAACTTTGCTGGTATGTCTGCTATCTTAGTATCTTCATGGTTATATGCATGATGCTGCTGATGTTCGTGGATGCAATGCTCGGGCTGTTTTTCAACACCCGCCTGTTGGGATCCTATGAGTTAGTCCAGTGTATGCTCTGCGTGATCGTCTTTTCCTCATGGGCATTCACCCAAACGGAAAAGGGGCATATCCATGTGGTTATGTTCATCCGTTTGATGCCAAAGGTTGCACGGTTTATCTGCTTCGGCATTACATCTTTGCTCTCTACCGTGACCATGGCTTTCGGCACTTACGGTGTGTATCGTATGATTCTGGATAAGATCTCGAATCACGAGAAGACCGCAACATTGCTGATCCCCTTCTGGCCGCTGTATGTGGTGGAGTTTATCTGCTTTGCCGTTCTGACGATTGCCCTGCTCGGCGACACACTGAAGGCGTTTGCTGCTTTGTTCAATGACGAAGTTGCAGAGGATGTCATGTCCTCCTGGACTTGATTTCGATTCCGATCAGGATTGCACAAAACGATTTTTAGCACAACAAACCCCATCTCCGCAAACACCGCATCGGCTGTATGAACAATTAAATTATTACAAGAACCGCCCCACGGTGCACCTTCCTTACGGAGTGTGCACCGTGGGGCGTCACTTTTTAAATGCAATATCAAAGCTTTTTATCCCAAAATCTGATTAAAAATGTCTGATATTAAACATTTTTTGTATTACAGCCGCTTCGCCAGCGCGCGGATATATTCCGGGTCGCTGCCGCAGCAGGCCCCGACATAATCCACCAGCTCCAGAGCCGGGGCAAGCTCTGCGGCAAACTCCTCCGCACCGATGCCGGAGGCGTTCGGCTTCAGGATCAGAGGCAGACTTGTACACGCGGCAAACTCCCGGATCACAGGCAGGGCAAGCTCCGGGCCGAAGGAGCAGTTCAGTCCCACCGCAGCAGCGCCGATTTCCTCCATCGCTGCGGCAATCTCCGGCACACGATCGCCCATCAGGGTGCGCCCGCCCTTTTCAAAGCTCATGGAGCAGAGCACGGGCACGCCGAAGCGCATTGCGGCCTTTGCCGCAATGCGCAGCATATCGAGATGCGTAAAGGTTTCCAGAAAAATGCAGTCCACGCCGACAGCGACGCCGCTTTCAAACTGTTCGACAAACATATCCTCCGCCCGTTCCCCGGTCAGGTCGCCGAACGGCTCCAGCAGCATGGGCAGAGGGCCGATGTCCAGCGCGATCTTCACGCCCGTCCCCGCAGCGGCTTCCTTTGCCGCACGGACGCCCGCCGCAACGGCCTCGGGCGCTGTCGCCCCGCCGATGTGCGAAACCTCAACGGCGTTGGCGGCAAAGGTGTTGGTGCAGAGCAGTCTGCTTCCTGCAGCGATATACTCCTGCGCAGCCTGCACGACCAGCTCGGGATGCTCCAGATTGTAGGTCCATACGCTTTTGCGCTCAAACCCGGCAGCCTCGGCAAGCGCCCACAGGCGGGTGCCGGTCGCGCCGTCAAGCAGAGTAATGTTTTTCATCGGTCGCTCCTTCGGTATCAGTTCTCATTATAAAGCAGGCAGCTCGTGTATGCCATTCTGCCCGGGCTGTAGTTATATGGCACGCCGTTATCCGGGCAGACCTGATTGACCATCAGTCCGCAGGCCTCCATGGAGGAAAACATCCTGTCAGGGAAGCGGCAGGGCGCATCCGGATAGGTGCATTCCTTGCAGCGTGTGCAGGCGCCGACGGACATGGGCAGGCAATCCAGCCCCGCATCCAGCACCTGATCGGCAAAGCGGGCAAAATTCTGCGCATTGCGGGCGTTGATCTCCATCATACCCTCAAAATCATAGGAGTCCTCGATCTCTCCCACCGTCTGCAGCAGGATGCCCTTCGAGAATCGTGACGCCTTTGCCTGCCACTCCTCCAGACTGCCGCAGGCAGGCGGACAGGCCCAGCTCTTGTTATAGTGGCGGCAGCGATCCGCCGCACACATATCCCGAACTTCCGGCAGAAATTTCAGTGTTTTCGGATTCAGCTCCTCGGCAACCGTAAATCCGCATTCCTTTGCAAGCGCTTTCAGATCCATCATTGATTT
>JAZQNZ010000170.1:0-7561 GCA_045627665.1 Oscillospiraceae bacterium | reverse complement strand
AAGACCTGATGGAGCGCGAGGACCGCTGGACCGCACCGCTTTACTGCCTGTTTTTCGTGCTCAGCGGCGCTGCGCTGAAGCTGGATGTGTTCTCGGACATCGTCATGGTGCTGATCGGCGTTATCTATATCGTCTTTCGCTCTCTCGGCAAATACTTCGGTTCCCGCTGGAGCGCGCGCGCAACGAAGTGCGACCCTATGATCGTAAAGTACCTCGGGATCACGCTGCTGCCCCAAGCGGGCGTCGCACTCGGTATGTCGCTGACCGCAGCGGCGCAGCTCGGCGCAGACGGCAGCGTCATCCGCAGTATCACGCTGTTCAGCGTTCTGATCTACGAGCTGGTCGGCCCCTCGCTCACCAAGATCGCGCTCACGCGCTCCGGTGATATTCAGCCCATGAGCGAAGATGTCAAAAACCGCCGCAGCAACACGCTTGCAGCAAAGTCAAAATAACCGCTTGTTTTCTGACCTCCCGCTACTCATGCGGAAGCAGTAGCATGCAGCGAAACCGGCTGCCCCGTTCAGGGCAGCCGGTTTCATAATATTCCTCGCTTTGGTTTTACTTTTTGTCCTTAAGCTTCGGCTCAATGCGGTTGACGATCAAATCCTCCACCGCAGCCGTCATGGTCTCCTGATTCCACTTCTTTGCATCGGCGGGGTCGGCACGCAGCAGACACACGGGGAAACCGTTGTCCTCCAGCGTTTTGACCATGTTGTAATAGAAATCGCCGTTGTTCATGCAGTTCTCGCTCGTCAGCAGAACCACGCCATTGATCTGATTGTGTCTGGCTTCCTTGAGGAACCACTCGCTGTTCAGCGGCGGCGTATGCAGGAAGTCGGTGATCATGCTGAAGCGGGTGCCGAGTGCCTTGAGCGGGTCGCTCTCATAATTTTCACGGCCATAGGCGTCCGCGGCGAGACCGAGATACATACTCCAGATAAAGGCGGCGCCGTATTTTTCCTCAAAGTAGTTGTAAAACGCAAGGTTAAACCACAGTCCGCGGCCGATCCACATCAGGCGGATGCGCTCGTTGGGAACAGCGGGCATATTGTTGTCCGCGCGGTACTTGACCTCTTCGTATAGGCTTTTTGCATGCTCGGTCGCCCACTTGGTGCCGCGCTGCCACTGCGCCTGCATCACGGCGTTCACCGTGTCGCTGATGGTAACCGGGCAGGGTACCGTCTCGGCAATCAGATCGCGCGTCTTGCGGTACCAGTAGTCCTGCTCATTCACATAGTCCATGATCTCGCGCAGACGGTTCATATCGAACATTCTGCCCGTTTTCTGCTCAAGGAACGCAATCAGGTCGCGCAACTCGCGCTCAAAGAAATCTCTGCGGCGCTCGTCGGCAAGCTGATCCCAGTGCTCGATGGTCTTGTTCCACCACTCCTCGGTGATGACCGGCTCATAGTAGCGCTGCATGGTGTACTGCTCCGCGCCGAAGGCTTCCGCCATCAGATTTTCAATCTTCCCCATGACGGCGCACTCGCTCTGGGTGATGAGGATGGTAGGCTTGGGCAGACCGCCCCAGGGCCCATCCTCGGGGTGGGGATCCAGCGCGCAGGCAAACGCCGTGGAGCAATAGGAGCAAATATCATCACGGTATCCGGCGTCGCGGATATAACCGTACATTTGGGTGTTCATCTGCTTTGCGGCGCAGATTGCCGTCCACCACTGGTACACGACAAAAGGAATATCCATCGCGCGGAGAATTTCCATCGGTGCGTCTGCACCGACAAGGGCAAACGGCTCACCCGCCTCCACGCGCGGGCGGAGAGACTGAAACCATTCCTTCTGATAGGCACTGGCCGCCTTCGTGGCCTCCAGACGTTTGATGGATCGGGTCTCATAGGTTTTCTTCTCGTCAGCCATGATGCGCCTCCTTCACCATGTCAGCCAGCTCACGGAACCGGGCGGTCAGCTCCTCCGGCTCTGTCAGCGGCCAGGTCTGCTTCTGAACCGTGCATGACGGAATACCGCGCACATCCAGAATCTCCCTGCGGATGCTGGGATAATCCCAGACATAGGACTCGTCGTTGTTATTCATAAAGGTCAGGAAACCGTCCGCCTGTGTTTCTTCAAGCTTGTCTCCGATGGCCTTAACGCGGGCTTTGATGCTGCCCTTTTCGCTGCTGGGCATCCGGTTCAGCAGGCGCTCCGCCAGCGCGGAGATCGGCTCGATCGTCGTGCGCACCTGCGTATCAAACATCCGCGCGCCCATATCGTGATCCTCACCGACAATGTTCAGCCCGGCGGACTCTGCAAGCTCATAGACCTCCGTCGTCTCCTGCGGGCTGCCGACATAGTAGACGCGGACGCCCTCCGCGACCGGCCAGTTTGCGGCAGCGGCGGTCAGCTCGCGCACTGCGGCGATAGCTTCCGCCTTCTCCATAAACATCGCGCCGCCGATGGCAGCCAGCGCCTCGCTGCCGGTCAGACGGCAGTTGTCCCTGCCGCGCAGGGCGCACAGCTCGGTCAATGCAGCACGGTAATCGTTGCAAAGCTCAATGGCGGCCTTCAGCGTCTCCGGCGTGATCTTGTTGCCGGACCATACCTCAACGGTTGCGGCAAAATCGCGCAGCTCGCGCTCGTTTCGCTCCTGACTCTTGAAGGATTTTTCCACCAGCTCATAGTCCAGATAGCGGATTTCCGGCAATGTGCGCTCAGGCTCCAGACGGCTCAGGGTGCGGTAATAGTAAAACAGCTTCAGGAACATATCGGAGCTGCTGCAAAACACCAGATAGTCCATCAAGCCGGTGTAATCCTCGGTAATGGACTCCCAGATTCCCTTCCAGATGGCGCCGAAGGAATATTCCAGATACCTGTCCGCACTGCAGCGCTCGCCGCCGTAGTAGCCGGTCACGCGGAACGGAACCATCCCCGCGGCGAGAATAATCTCCTCGGGAACATCGTAGCCTGCAACGCAAACAACTTTTTTCCCTGCGTCCTTCCAGCCACTGAGCACGGCCTTCCGGTCATCATACGCAGCTTTCAGACGCAGAAACGCGGCACACTCAAGCGCTTCCTTTCGTATAGCCATAGAGATTCCTCCTTTTATCTGCAATCAACGGTTTGCATGAAACACGTCACGCATCGCCTTATTTTTCGGAATTTATGCGTCCTTCCAAACAAAAACCGGCATCGGCGGGTCACCGCCGCGGTTCAGCCAGTCGCAGCCGAGAACGCTGAATCGCCGGCTGTCCGCCGTGCGGAGAAACTGCAGGATCCCGTCGCGCTCCGCATAGCCGTTTTCGCCGCCGTAATACAGGGCGAGCGCCATAACGCCGCCCGGTTTCAGCAGGCGCAGCGCCGTCTCCAGCGCAGCCAGCGAGGAAGGCAGGCGCGTCATGATCTTCGGGTCGCCGCCCGGCAGCCGCCCGAAATTGAACACAATGCAGTCCACGGATTCCTCCGCCGCATAAGCACCCATGTTTTCGTGACTGTCCAGGATCAGCTCCGCCGAGAGACGCTCCTCCGAGAGCAGCTCACGGGTCTGCTCCAGCGCGTCTGGCTGAACGTCAAAGGCAAGAACGCGCCCCTCCGCCCCGGCGAGACGGCACAGCAGCGCCGTATCCCGTCCTTTTCCGGCGGTCGCGTCAATGCAGAAGGCGCCGGGATGAACATTCGCGCGCAGGAATTCATGTACCATGCCAAGCGTATTTAACTGCATAATTGACGCTTCCTTTCCATATACGCTGTTATTATATCAAACGCTTTGCACAAGTTCAATGTGCACTGCGCACAAAATGAAAAAGGCTGTGCAGCGGGTGCTGCACAGCCGATTTTCAATTTTGTGCCGAAATTATGCGAATCTGCCGTTGTAGTTGGCGATTGCAGTCTTCCAGGTGTCGAGGACATTGTAGACCTCGGTGTAGCCGCGGTCATACAGAGCCTGCAGAGTCTCGTCGCCGTAAGGCTCGACGCCCTTGACCCACTCCTGCATATCTTCGCCGGAGATGGTGTCCACGGGGATGCCCCAGTTGGCAGCATCGTCGAGGTGCTTCTGGTCGGAAACGGTCCAGTACTCAATGCTCTCATCCCAGTACTGATCGCCGGACAGCTCTTCCATGAAGATGGCCTTCAGAGTGTCGTCGAAGGAGTTCCAGGTGTCGAGGTTGGCGCAGATGCAGCGTGCGCTGGTGGAAGCGCTGTTCTCGAACAGGTAGACGTGCTTGGCAGGAGCCAGGCCGCCGAAGATGTTGATAACGTTCAGGCCGTTGATGACGCCGTCAGCAACGCCGTTGGTCAGGCTGGAGTAGAACTCCATGGGAGGCTGGTTGACAGGCGTTGCGCCGACTTCGTTCAGGAACTTGCTGAGGTAAGGATCGTCGGTGACAAGCTTCTTACCGGCAACAGATGCAGGATTGGAAACTTCGACATCCTCGCCCATGGCCATTGCGGTACCCCAGACAGCGTTGAAGATAATGGGATACATATTAACATCGGTGAATTCCTTCATCATGATGTCAGTGTTGTGAACGGTGTCGTTGATGATGTCAGCAGCCATAGCCATGCTGGTGAAGCCGAGGAACGGATAGGAAACGACCTGCTGGGTGTACGGGAACTGATCCTTGAAGTTGCTCAGGGTGACGTCGGAGAAGTCAGCCATGCCGGCGCCGAGGCCTTCCATAGCGTCGGTCGCGGTCAGCAGAGAACCGGAGAAGTAGTACACGAAGCTGACCTTGCCCTCGGTGCGCTCTTCAACGCGCTTGAAAGCTGCCAGATAGATGGGGCTCTGCTCTTCAGAGGCGTTGAAGTTGACGACCAGCTCCATCTCGGGGCCGTCGTAAACCAGCTCTGCGGGAGCAGCAGGCTCTGCGGGAGCAGCGGGCTCTGCAGGAGCAGCGGGGGCTTCGGTCTTGCCGCCGCATGCGCAGAGAGCAAGGACCATGACGAGTGCCAGAAGCATTGCGATGATCTTTTTCATTGTTTTTCCTCCAATGATTTTTTTATATATATTTATAAAAATATATATTTCTGAATAAGAATTTCGGAGCCTGACGGCAGATTATGCCATCATGCTCGGCAGCCATGTGGCGATGCCGGGGAAGATGATCATGAGGATCAGGATCAGGATGTCCACTGCAAGGAACGGCAGAACACCCTTGAAGATCTTCGACAGTTCGATGCCTGTAATACCGTTCATGGTGTAGCAGACCATGCCGACAGGAGGCGAGATGGAGCCGATGGCCATCAGCTTGGTGACGAACGCGCCCAGCCAGATGGGATCGTAGCCGACGCGCATCAGTGCGGAATACAGCACGGGGATGGTCAGCAGAACCATGGCGGTCTCCGGCAGGAACATACCGAGGATGAAGTACAGAACGATCAGTGCGCAGGAGATGACCCACTTGTCAACATTCAGAGAGACAATGAGGTTTGCCAGCAGCATGGGCAGGCGGCTCAGGCTCATGAACGTGACGAACAGGTATGTAGAGCCGATCAGGAAGAAGATCATACCGCCGAGCACTGCGGTCTCGCGCAGCGCCTTAACAAAGTTCTTCACTGTGATCTGGCGGAAGATAACCGCGATGACCAGAGAGCCGAAAGCACCGACAGCGCCGGCCTCGGTGGTCGTGAAGAATCCGGCATAGATGCCGCCGAGGACAAGGCCCATCAGCAGGATCACGGGCAGGATCTTCAGCAGGGTGCGCATACGCTCCTTCAGCGAGATTTTCGGGCCCTTGGGGCCGAGCTTCGGATTGATGCGGCACATGACGTAGATCAGAATGATGTACAGAAGCATCTGCAGAACGCCGACGCCGACGCCGCTCATAAACAGCTTGCCGATGGAGTTTTCTGTGATGATACCATAGAGGATGAACGCCATGCTGGGCGGGATCAGAATGCTCAGCGGTGCGCCCGCAACGACCGAGCCGGCAGCAAACGATTCATCATAGTTGTTCTTACGCATTTCGGGAAGCGCGGAACGGGACATGACAAGAACGCCGACATGGGAAGAACCGGAGATGGCGCCGAGGATACCGCAGGCAACGACCGTTGCGGAGGCAAGACCGCCGCGGAAGCGGCCGACCCATGCGTATGCCGCAGCATACAGATCCTGCCCCATCGTGGATTCCGATATGATCATACCCATGAGAGTGAACATGGGAACGACGGTAAAGGAATAGCTGTTCAGATTCTTGAACGCGGAGGTACCCGCAGCCATCCATGCAACGTCAAAGTTCTTGAGGATGATGATGCCGACGATGCTGACCAGCGTCATTGCCGCGCCGACCCACATCTTCATTGCCAGCAGGATCATCAGGACGACGATACCGAGCAGGCCGATCATTTCAGGTGACATCATCTTCACCTCCGTTTACAGTTTCTTCAGAGTCAGGCTTCGCTTCGCTCTTCTGGTCGTCGGGAGACCAGCTTGAAACGCCGTGCTTGCCGAAGGCAAACTCAAAGTCAGCGTCGCCGAGGCGGACTTCCTTTTCGTATTCGCCCTTGACTGCGCTGCAGATCTTGCGGATCATAACGCACAGCGCGGTCAGTGCGCCGACGCCGTAGGACAGGGAGAACACGGCGACAAACGGCCACTTCGGCATATTGATGTTGTTGTAAAACACGTGCTGCTGATAGGTCGTCACGGCATAAACGCCCTGACGCCATGAGAGCACGCCGATGGCGACGGCTGCAAAAAACAGTACGAAGATGTCCAGGATCACCTGTGCTTTGGGCTTGAGATGTGAAGTCACGATGTCAACCTTGGTCATGCGGTTGCACAGCACAGCCGCACCAAAGGAGCTCATCGTGCAGCACAGAAGCACACAGGCCCACTCCGTGGAGCCGAGAATCGCACGGTTGAGCAGCCAGCGGCTCAGAACCTCCGCCACCATCAAAAGCATCATGGCCAGCGTGAAGAGCATGCACAGCCAGACAAAGACGTGGCAAATTCCGCGAATGATTTTCATGGGTACTTCCTTTCTGCGTATTTTTTTGGTCTTTCCGATTTATCTCATTCCTGCTGAAGTGCAGGAAGGATCTCGATGTAGAAGTCCAGAGATTCGGGATTTGCAAGAGCATCTCTATTGGTAACCTTGCGGCCGTTGATGATGTTGGTCACAGCACTCTCGACCTTCTTGCCGTTGAGCGTCCGCGGAATGTCCGGCACCTGAATCATGCGGGCGGGAACATGGCGCGGAGAAGCATTTGTACGCAGAATGGTCTTCACGCGCTTCTGCAGCTCGTCGTCCAGCGTAACGCCCGGCTTGCACAGCACAAACAGCAGCACGCGCTGGTCGCCCTTAAACTGCTGACCGATGGCAAGCGAATCCTCGATTTCAGGGATCTTATCGACCTGATTATAGATTTCCGCCGTACCGATGCGGACGCCGGAAGGCTTCAGGATGGAGTCGGAGCGGCCGTAGAAGGTCACGCCGCCGGTGTCCCCGTGGATCAGAACGTAGTCGCCGTGATGCCAGATGCCGGGATACACTTCAAAGTATGCTGCATGATAACGGGCGCCGTCGGCGTCGTTCCAGAAGAACAGCGGCATGGAGGGCGCGGGGCACTCGCACACAAGCTGTCCCTGCTCATCGCGGACGGGCTTGGC
>JAZQNZ010000169.1:0-3345 GCA_045627665.1 Oscillospiraceae bacterium | reverse complement strand
TACCCGCTTCTGATACCGAAACCGGGTGGTTCTTTATTTCAAGAGCCAAAAGACTCCGCTGCAAAATTTTGCAGCGGACTCTTTTTGTTCCGTCTTCCCTTCTTCAGAGTCGGCTCAGGACGTCCGTCACGCGGTCGCAGTGGTTCGGGAAGCGGCGGCGGAGATCCTCCACTGCATTATCCATGATATAGGGCTGCCCGACGATCTCCAACATCGGCAGATCATTGTAGTTGTCGCCGAAGGCCATCACGTCGCCGAGGTCGATATGCAGAAGCTCGCAGAGCTTTTTGACGCCGGTGCCCTTGTCGCTGACGGTAAAGTCGACCCATGCGTCCCCGGCGACAGCCATATTGCAGCGCGTCCCCCAGGGTTTCAGCTTTTCGGCAAGCTCCGCCGTACCGGACGGGCAGAAGGCGGACACCTTGATGATCGGTTCCGGCATATCCTCCACGCACGGCAGCACGGTCACATCATTGCCGACAAAATTGCGGACGTGTTCCACAACAAGGGGCGTTTTCGGGCAGAGATAGCTCATATTCTCGCCCGACAGCATCAGCTCGCAGTCCGACACCGCCATGATCTCGTACGCAATCTTCCGCGCGGCATCCTGATCCATCAGCGTTTTGTCCAGCAGCGGCGGGGGCGTTCCCGGGCCGAAGATCACCGCGCCGTTTTCCGCGATGTAGTACAGCTCCGGTGCGATGTGCTGAAACAGGCGGTGAAGATTTCCAAACTGGCGCCCGCTGGCAAGGCAGATGCGGCAGCCCTTTGCTTTCAGACGTATGATTTCGTTCAAAACAGCAGGGGCAAGCCTTGTCTCCTCGCCATGCAGCAGCGTTCCGTCAATATCGAACGCAAGCAGTTTCACCATAGAATCGTTCGTCGTCCTTTCGGGTCTGCGGTGTTTTACCCGCAGGTATCCTGATATTCCGAGGGCGCGACCCCCGTGATGCGCTTGAAGGTCGCGGAGAAATACGCAATGTCCTTGTAGCCGACCCGCTCTGCCACCTCGTAAACCTTCACGCGGCAGTCCTTCAGCAGCTCCATCGCCTTGTGGATGCGGTAGCGCGTCAGATAATTCAAGATCGTATAGTCCGTCTCCTTGCGGAACATATGGCTCAGATGCCCTTCGCTGATTCCGACGTGCTCCGCGATCATACCGACGCTGATGTCCGGATCGTTGTAGTGCCGTCCGACGAAGTCCATCGCCATCAGAACATATTTGCTGCGGTCGCCTTTTTTCAGCTCCGGAATGCCCGGCTGCTCCGACCGGATCTCAAAACGTCTGCGCATGGAAGTCACGGCGTTTTCCAGATCGCCGTCGTGGAAAGGCTTGAGCAGATAGTCCACCGCACCGAGACGCAGTGCGCTCTGCATATAGGAAAAGTCGTCGTACGCCGTCAGGATGATGACGGCAACGTTGTTGCCGCGCTCGCGCAGCGTGCGCAGCATTTCAATGCCGTCCATCTGCGGCATCTTCAGGTCGGTGATGATCAGCGTCGGCTCGTAGCGCTCCACTGCCTCCAGCGCCTCCGCGCCGTTGGCAGCCTCCCCGACGATCACGCAGTCCAGCGCCGCCCAGTCCACTGCAAGGACGATGCCCTTGCGGATCATTTCCTCGTCCTCAACAACCAGAACCTTCAGCATCCTTCGTCCTCCTCATAGCGGATGGGCAATCTTGCCGTCACGGCTGCGCCGCCCTCCGCGCGGTTTTCAAGAAACAGTCCGCAGCTTTCCCCGTAATACTTCGTCAGGATCGTATCCACGTTATACAGTCCGAGATGACCACGGGAATGCGTCCTGTCTTTATAATGGTATGCACCGAGCATTTCTCCGGGCAGTCCGCTGCCGGAGTCCGAAACCGTGATCCGCATCAGACCGTCCTCCGCGGCGCTGACGGAAACGCCGATCCAACCGTGCTCGCAGCCGTCCAGACCGTGCAGGATCGCATTTTCCACGATGGGCTGCAGGATCATCTTCGGTACAAGACAGTCCTGAAATTCGACGGGTATTTCCATGGAAAATGTAAATTTATCGGATAGACGCACCTTTTGGATCTCGATATAGCGCTCCAGAATTTCGGCTTCCTTCTGCAGCGTCACCAGCTCGTCCGGAGAGATACAGAAGCGCAGAATATCCGCGAGATTGGTTGACATAACGGCAACCTGCGGCATCTTGTTGATCTTACTGATCCACTTCATCGTGTCCAGCGTGTTGCAGAGAAAATGCGGATTGAGCTGCGCCTGCAGCATACGGATCTGCGCTTCGTTCAGCTCGCGCTCGTTCTCCACAAGCGCCTCCTGATTGCGGCGCAGCGCCGTTACCATGCTGTTAAACTGCTGGCTGAGCTGGCCGAACTCATCCTCGCCTCCGCTCACCTGCGCGTTCAGATCGTTCTGCCGCACCTGTGCAAACGCCTTCTGCAGCCGGTCGATCGGCGACGTCATCTGGCTGCTGAGCTTGCTGCTCATCAGCACGGAAACCGCGAGGCTCAAAAGAGCGCAGGCAAGGCTGACGGAAATCAGCAGGCGCATTGTGCGGTGCGTCATCACCTCCGGCTGCTGCAAAACAAGAAACAGACCGGAAGGGGTATGCTCGCGGACGATCATCCGAATATCGTCGGAAACAGTATCCAGCGGCTGACCGGACAGCAGGCACGAGCGCAGGGCCGAAGCGATGTCCCCGCCCGCAGACTGGGTGGAAAACACCGGACGCCAGAAGCTGCTGAGGATCAGAACATCATTGCGCACGCCGAATTTATTGTCCAGCAGACGGTGAAAATCCGCTTCATTCACGCTTGCCAGCAGATACCCGACCGGTTCGCCGTCCGCAAAAATCAGCCGCGCAGCCTGCAGCAGCGGGCGGTCGTCCGCCGTTTCGTCGCCGCCGGCAATATAGACGTTCTCACCGGCGCGGGAGGCCGCAGTATGCAAGATTCCCCATTCCGGAGAAAGACACGCCGCCCCCGGGCCGTTCCGGGTCGAATAGCAGCGTTCGCCGCTGAGCATATACAGGTCAAAGCGGGCATAACTGCGAACGCCCTCCGTCACGGAGAAAAGGACGCTGTTGACCTCCGTGTCCGCAACACCGCCGCCGATCAGCGCGGACGCGACCGTGGGATGCTCCTGCAGTCCCGCCGCCGCAAACTCAACGCCGTCAGTCAGGACATCCATGGACTGCAGCAGTCCGGCAAGGCACTCGTTCGTCTCGCGCTCCTCGTTGTTTGTCAGCATGATGCGGAACATCTGCAGAAGCAGAGCCGAGCAGATCAGCAGCGGCACCAGTGAAACGAGAAGAAAGGCCGCAAACAGGCGATTTCGGAAGGATCGGGACAGAAATTGCTTC
>JAZQNZ010000168.1:0-5952 GCA_045627665.1 Oscillospiraceae bacterium | reverse complement strand
TCGATTTGGAAGTACAATATATGTTCAGAGAAAAACGCAGTCTGAAGTGAGGCGAACTGTTTGAAGAATAAGAGTAATCCGGGGAAAAACTCCCCGCTTGGAATATTCGGCGTGATCGCGTTTGTGCTTCTGGTGCGCTCCGGCTTTCTGGGCGGACTGTTCAGAATTCTCGGAACGGTGCTTGCAATCGGCCTTGCCGCGGCGATCTTTTTCATCATCCGCGCCGTAGTCCGTTCCTCCAAAAACGGCGAAACCACGGCCAGAAACACGGTGGACGTTTCCGCGAAGGGCGAATACCAGAAGCAGCGCGAAGAACAGCCGCAGCCCAGACCGCAGCCGAAACCCGCTCCCGCACCTGCAAAGAAGGAACCGGTTTATCCGCCGGAGGTGCAGGCTGTTGTGGACGAGGGGAAGCGCGCGCACACGGAGCTGGAGCATCTTTACGCCACGATCCCCGACCTTGCGGTGAAAGCCAAGATCCGAGACCTGATCAATGTTTCGGACAAGATCATTGAGGATGCTGTGGACGATCCGAGTGATGTTCCCCAGATCAAGCAGTTCCTTGACTATTACCTTCCGACCACGATCAAGCTGCTCAACGCCTATGACCGCATGGGCGCGCAGGGGATCGAAGGGGCGAATATCACCGGCACGATGCAGAACATTGAGGAAATGCTCGATACTGCGATCGCCGCATACAAAAAGCTGCTGGACAGCCTGTTTGCCAATCAGGCCATGGATATTGAAACCGATATTGAAGTTATGAACACCCTGCTCAAGCGCGAAGGTCTGGCCGGAGAGTCGGCAGGGTTCGGAAAATTTTTATAAGGAGAAAGAGGCATGAACGAGAACAAGGATCTTGAGTATATCCCCAAGCTGACGCTTGAACCCGCCGGCACTGCGGCAGCGGTGCAGGAAGCTCCCGCGCCTGCAGCGGAAGAGGTAAAAAAGGAGGTCGAGCCCGAGCGCCCCGAGATTTCCAAGCTGTCCGAGGCTGAGCAGGCCGCCGTTCGTGAGTTTGCCAAGCAGATTGACGTGACCAACACCAATCAGGTGCTGGCATACGGCGCCGCCGCGCAGACCAATATTTCCGATTTCTCCACGGCTGCTCTCGGCAACGTCCGCACCAAGGACCTCGGCGAGGTCGGCGGGATGCTGTCCGATCTTGTCGTGGAGCTGAAGGGACTCAACTTCCCCGAAGAGGAGAAGAAGGGGATCAAGGGTCTGTTCAAGAAGGCGGGCAACAACATTGCCTCGCTCAAGGCACAGTATAACAAGGCGGAGGTCAATGTTGACCGCATTACCGCCGAGCTGGAAAAGCACGAGCGTACTCTGCTCAAGGACATCGCCACGATGGACAAGATGTACGGGATGAATCAGGCCTACTTCAAGGAACTGACTATGTATATCCTTGCCGGTCAGCTTAAGTGCCAGGAACTGCGTGAGAAGGATCTGCCCGAGCTGCAGCGCAAGGCGGAGGAGTCCGGTCTTCCCGAGGATGCACAGGCTGCAAGCGATTTTGCCAATATGATCGGCCGATTTGAGAAGCGCCTGCACGATCTGGAGCTGACGCGCATCATCTCCCTGCAGATGAGCCCCCAGATCCGCCTGATCCAGAATAACGACAGTCTGATGGCTGAAAAGATCCAGACGAGCATTGTGAACACCATTCCTCTCTGGAAGAGCCAGATGGTGCTTGCCCTCAGCATGGAGCACAGCAAGCAGGCGATGGAGGCGCAGCGCGAGGTGAGCGACGTGACCAACGAGCTGCTCAAGAAGAACGCGGAGATGCTGCATCAGGGCAGCATCGAGGTCGCAAAGGAGAGCGAGCGCGGCATCGTTGAGCTGGAAACGCTCAAGCATACCAATCAGGAACTCATCAACACGCTGGAGGAAGTCCGCCAGATCCAGGAGGACGGCCGCAAGCGCCGTGCCGACGCGGAGGTGGAGCTTGGCCGCATTGAGGGTGAGCTGAAGCAGAAGCTGCTGGAGATCAAGGGGTAAGTATGAAACGATTTCATGACCGTTTTGAAAAGCTTTCCTCACAGTCGCTGGGCTTCAGCGAAGGCGTTGTTGTCTTTGTGGACAAGCAGACCGGTGTAAATTATCTGTTTTACAAGTCAGGTTACGGCGGCGGACTGACGCCGCTGCTGGACGGCAGCGGAAATGTTGTCGTGTCGCCCGGCTGCAACAACTTTGACCCGGAGCGGTAAAGAATTATCATGATATACGCAGGGCTGCTTTCCGGCAGTCCTGTGTATGCTGTTACAGGAGAAAAAGAAATGTCTATTGAAAAAGGAAGAGCATATTTTCGCCAGTTCGGCATGGAAGACCGCGTGATGGAGTTTGAAGTCTCCAGCGCCACGGTGGAGCTTGCAGCGCAGGCTGTCGGCGTGGAGGGCGCAAGAATCGCCAAGACGCTGTCCTTCAAAAAGGACGAAAGCTGCATCCTGATCCTGGCTGCGGGCGATGCTAGGATCGACAACCGCAAGTTTAAGGACTATTTCCACATGAAAGCAAAGATGCCCACGCCGGAGGAGGTTCTGGAGTTGATCGGCCATCCGGTCGGCGGCGTCTGCCCCTTCGGCATCAACGACGGCATTGACGTTTATCTGGACGAGAGTCTGAAGCGCTTTGAAACCGTCTTTCCCGCTGTCGGCAGCGGCAACAGCGCCATTGAGCTGAATCTGGAGGAGCTTTACAAATACTCCAACGCAATCGCGTGGATCAACGTCTGCAAGCTGCCTGAGGAGACGCCTGAAAATGCCTGAGCGCAGTGACGAACGTCTGGGCACGATGCCCCTGCGGAAGCTGATATTCTCCATGGCGCTTCCGGCGGTCGCGGCGCAGCTTGTCAATCTGCTTTACAGCATCGTTGACCGCATCTATATCGGACATATTCCCGCCGTCGGTGCGGATGCGCTCACCGGACTCGGACTTTGCACGCCGATCCTGCTGCTCGTATCCGCGTTTGCCGCGTTTGCCGGCAGCGGCGGCGCGCCGCTTGCCGCGATGGAGCTCGGGCGCGGTGACCGTGAGAAGGCTGACCGCATCCTCTCTGCATCGGTGCTGCTGCTGATTGTCTTTTCCGCCGTGCTGACGGCGGGACTGCTTGCCTGCAAGCTGCCGCTGCTCCGCTTTTTCGGCGCGAGCGATGCGACGCTCGGATTTGCGGACAGCTATGTGAGCATTTATCTGTGCGGAACGGTGTTTGTTCAGCTTGCGCTTGGTCTCAACAGCTTTATCAGCGGACAGGGACAGGCGAAGATCGCTATGTTCTCCGTGCTGATCGGTGCGGCTGCGAATATTGTGCTGGATCCGATCTTTATTTTTCTGCTTTCCATGGGCGTGCGCGGTGCGGCGCTGGCCACCGTCATCTCGCAGGCGCTCAGCGCCGCGTGGGTTCTGCGGTTCCTGCTGTCGAAAAGATCCGTACTGCGTGTCCGACTGAAGTATCTGCTTCCGTCGCCCGCACTGCTCGGTCGGATTGCCGCACTCGGCGTCTCGCCCTTTATCATGCAGACAACGGAGTGCATTGTATCCGTCATCTTCACGAGCGGACTGCAAAAATACGGCGGAGACCTCTATGTTGGCACTTACACGATTATGAACAGCGTTATGCAGCTCATGTTTGTCCCGTCTCACGGCTTCGCCTTCGGCGCTCAGCCCATCATCAGCTACAATTTCGGCGCGGGCAACTTCACCCGCGTGAAGCGCTGTTTCTGGTGCGTCACCGCCGTGACCTTTACTTATTCTTTCCTGTTTTACCTTTTTGCGAGACTGTGTCCGGGCTTTATTACGGGCCTTTTCACCTCGGATGTTGCGCTGCGTGCGCTTTCTGCGGAGAAGCTGCCGCTGTTTCTGCTTGGTATGTCCATTTTCGGACTGCAGATCAGCGTTCAGTCGAGCCTGCTCGGCATGGGACAGGCGAAGGTCTCGCTTTTCATCGCGTGCCTGCGCAAGATCATCCTGCTGACGCCGCTCGGCCTTGTGCTGCCGCTGGTGTTCGGCGTGAACGGGCTTTACTATGCCGAGCCGATTTCCGACGCGGTGAGCGCGGTGTGCGCGATCACGCTGTTTTTGATCCTTTCTCGGAAACTGCTCCGGCAGACCAAGACGATGGAGACGCTGCAGGATATGGGCGTCAGCAGCGAGTCGCTGGCGGCGGAAGCGGCAGTGATTGCCGCAGCAAATTCGCCTGCGAATCCGCCTGCAGAGACAGAGAATTCTTGAAAACCCTGTCTCCGCACGTTTTCAATGGAGCGCGCTCCCATGAAAGCCGGGAGCAGACGCTCCTATATCAAAGCGGTGCAGCGCTTCACCGCTGATTTAACCTATGCTGCGAAAACCTGTTCGGTCACACCGCGGCATCCTCGGCGGCGACCGCATTTTGAAGATGATACTGATTTGGAGGAATTCTTTCATGCTGATCATAGCCCCTTCTCTGCTTTCAGCGGATTTCGGAAAACTGAAATCGGAATGTGATGAAGCGATGGCCGCGGGTGCGGACTGGCTGCACTTCGACGTTATGGACGGGAACTTCGTTCCGAATATTTCCTTCGGGCTGCCTGTGCTGAAGTCGCTACGAAAGTCAACGGATGCATTTCTGGATGTGCATCTGATGATTGACCGCCCGCAGCGGTATGTTGAGGACTTCTGCAAAGCCGGAGCGGATCTCGTTTCCGTCCATGTGGAGTCGGCGCAGCCGCAGGATCTCTTTGATGCGATTGATATGATCCACGCGCAGGGGAAAAAAGCCGGTATCGTTGCAAAACCCAAAACGCCGGCTTCCGTGCTTCTCCCGTATCTGGATGCGGTCGAGCTTGTTTTGGTCATGACGGTGGAGCCCGGCTTCGGCGGGCAGAAATTCATGGCCGACCAGCTTCCGAAGATCGAAATGCTTCGCCAAATGCTCGATGAACTCAATCCCGCCTGTGATATTGAGGTGGACGGCGGCATTGACGCCGCGACCGCGCCGCTTGTGAAAAAGGCAGGGGCGAACGTGCTCGTTGCCGGTTCCGCCGTGTTCGGCGCACCGAACCGTGCCGCAGCCGTTGCTGCGCTCCGTGCCGACTGAGCGGCAAGACAGAATTATTCCTTCAGGAGTTGAAAGACGATGGCATCCTTTTTCCCGCCGACATTTGAGGCGCTGATCGACGGCTTTGCCGCACTTCCGGGAATCGGACGTAAGAGCGCGCAGCGCCTTGCATTTCACGTTCTCTCCCTGCCGGAGGGTGAGGCGGAGCAGTTTGCTGCTTGCATTTTGGAAGCGCGCAGCAGTGTTCATACCTGTCCGGTCTGTCAGAATCTGACGGATGCCGAGCTGTGCCCCATCTGCAAAAGCGAACGGCGAGACAAGTCCGTTATCTGCGTTGTGGCGGAGCCGCGGGACGTTGTTTCCATTGAGCGCAGCCGCGAGTTTCAGGGGGTTTACCATGTCCTGCACGGTGTGCTGAGTCCGATGAACCACGTCGGGCCGGACGATCTCCGCATCCGCGAGCTGGTGGAGCGCGTCGGCGCGGGCGGCGTTGCGGAGGTCATCATGGCAACCAACCCGGACACCGAGGGCGACACGACCGCCATGTATATCTCCAGGCTGCTCAAGCCGTTTGATGTTCGAGTGACGCGCCTGGCCTACGGGATCCCGGTCGGCAGCAATCTGGAGTTTGCCGACGATGCAACGCTCCTGCGCGCTCTGGAGGGACGCAGGGATATGTGATAGTATTCTGCAGTGTTTACCTGCGGAGGACTGCCTTCGGGTGCTTCGTTTTTGACTTTTTGCGTTCCCGCGCTGCGGTAGAATTTGACAAATCGGTGTCCGAAGTGTTATACTGTTCCCGCAAAGCGGTTATACCCTGACTGAGAGAGACGTTAAGTACACATACGTACTGAACATAGAAAGCATTACATCATTATCACGGCGTGGCAGGCAGACTGGCAGCGACCAGCCCG
>JAZQNZ010000167.1:0-3709 GCA_045627665.1 Oscillospiraceae bacterium | reverse complement strand
TACGCCCACGGCTGGGACGAGCGAAACGGCGGCAATATCAGCGTCCTGCTTGACGAATCCGAGGCGGGGGAGTACCTTGACCTTTCCGACGTTTGCCGCACGATTCCCATCGGCTTTGCGGCGCCGTCGCTTGCGGGACGGGTTTTTCTCGTCACCGGAACGGGGAAATATTTCAAAAACGTCGAATACGATCCCGCACGTAATCTCGGCATCGTTCGTCTGGACGAGACGGGCGAGAATGCGCATCTTCTGTGGGGCTTTTCTGACGGCGGCAGCTTCACAAGCGAATTTGCCGCACACATGATGAGCCATGCCGTGCGCCTTTCCGCCGATCCGCGTCACCGCGTTGTGATGCACTGCCACCCGAACAATCTGCTCGCCATGAGTTTCGTTCATGATCTGGACTCCCGCGCTTTTACCAGAACGCTGTGGCAGATGTGTACGGAGTGCATCATGGTATTCCCGGACGGCGTGAATGTTTTGCCGTGGATGCTCTGCGGTACGACCGCCATCGGGGAGGCGACGGCAGAACAGATGAAAACGGCGCGCCTGACCGTCTGGGCGCAGCACGGTATCTACGGCGCGGGCGCAGACCTGGACGAAACCTTTGGCCTGATCGAGACCGCCGAGAAGGCGGCAGAGGTGTATCTGAAGATCGCGCATCTGCCGTGGAAACAGACGATCACGGACGAGCAGCTTCATCTGGTTGAGGCACGCTACAGCGGCAAAGCCCGGGACGGCTGGCTTGAATCAGGAGATGAATGATATGAAAAATGAGAAAAAAGAAAAAGGTTCTTCCTTATCCCCGCTTGCGCTTGCCTGTATCTGGTCGCTTTCCGCCGTATGCTGGATCACTGCGACGGTCACGGATTTCCTGCGGGATGACCCTTTGCTTTTTATGACCGTTCTACACATCGTCTGTGCGGTTTTGTCTATTCTGAACGCCGTGATCCAGTTTCTGAACAACGCAAAGCGGAATAAGTGACACCGGACGCCGTGATTAGCAACTGTTTCCGCGTAAATGCCCAAAAGCACTGCCTGATTTGACGGCGGTGCTTTTGGCTTTTTTATTGAGAAATGTGCAGAAGTTAATGAAACAGCTTGCAAAAATTAGAAAATATTGATATAATCCACTAAAATGCCATAATTAGGCGCATTATTATGAAAACTGATAGAAACATAGAAAATGTTTTTTAGCCGCTGTAGCGGCGTGGTTTTCGCATGAGACGGTTTTTGAAGCGCCAGCCGTGCCTTGCGTGGCGCCGGACGATTCAAATGAGCCATAAAAATCAATGTATTATGAGTGAATCGTATTAGACCGCGGACGGGAGAAAGCGCATCTGCGCCTCTCTGCCGCGGGATGAATGGAGTGACTGAACTGACTGACCGGATTACCTTCCTCGGCGTTCGCGGGAGCATCCCGCAGAGCGGAGCCGACTATATCAGATACGGCGGTTCGACGGTGTGCGTTCTACTGCGCCTTTCGGGAGAGACGATTGTGCTGGACGCCGGTTCGGGAATGACAAAGCTTCCCGGGCTCCTTTCGCCGGAGGAAAAAAGCATCACCGTTTTGCTCTCGCATCCGCATGCCGACCATATGCTCGGCTTCCTGATGTGTCCGCTGTGCCTTGATTCTGCATATACGCTGAATATTTACGGCGCCGTCCGCTCCGGACTGACGGTCGAAGCGCAGTTTGAGCGCCTGATGGCGCCGCCGATCTGGCCCGTTCGTCCGCAGGAACTTTCCGCTTCGGTCAATTTTTACGATCAGCCGGAGTGCATGACCCTCGGCGGCGTGACGGTGGAGCGCATGGAGGGAACGCATCCCGGCGGTGTTTCCCTGTTCCGTCTGCGCGGCGGCGGGAAAACAGTTGTCTTTGCCACGGATGTGACCCTCGGCGGCGATCTGACCGACCGCTTCGCCGCGTTTGCCCGGGACTGCGACCTGCTGATCATCGACGGGCAGTACAGTGACGCGGAGTGGGAACAATTCCGCAGTTTCGGTCACACGCCCTATACTGCCGCCGCAAAATTCGGAAAGAGCTGCGGTGCAAAGCAGACCCGAATCATTCACCATGCGCCCGTGAGAACGGACGATATGCTCGATGCGGCCACGGCGGAGCTTGCCGCGCTGAATGAAACCTGTACATTTTCACGAGAAGGGGAGGAGGTCCTGCTATGAATGACAAACAGCTTCAGCAGCTTCTGAATGTCACGCTTGCAATTTCTGCAGAGCGGGACAGGGAAGCCCTCCTTACATATATTCTTGATACGGCCATGGACCTCACCCGCTGCGACGGCGGCACGCTTTATCTGCTCGAAGACGACGGACTGCACTTTTGCCGCATGATGACGCGGAGCATGGGCGTCCGTCAGGGCGGCCATGGCGACCCGATCACGTTGCCGCCCGTGCCGCTGGAGCCGGGCTATGTCTCCGGCTGGGTTGCACTGAACAATCAGAATGTCAATGTTGCCGATATTCGGACGGATACGCGCTTTGACTTTTCCGGCTCCGCACGCTATGACGCCATGACCGGCTACTGCACGCGCAGCATGCTTGTCATCCCATTAGCGAATGACCGTGGTGATCTGATCGGCGTCATGCAGCTCATCAACGCACTGGATGAAACCGGCGCTCCCACTGCGTTCCCGCATGAGATCGAACAGCTCGTCTGCGCCATCTCCTCGCAGGCTGCAATCAGCATTACCAATATGCAGTATGCCGAGCAGGTGACCGATCTGCTGGATTCCCTCGTCGGCGCACTGTCCACCGCCATTGATGAACGTACGCCGTACAACGCAAATCATACGCGCAATATGGCGCGCTACGGCGCGGCGTTTCTGGATTATCTCGACGCGGTCGATCACCCGTGGAAGTTTGACGCCGACCGCCGGCGGACATTTCTGCTCAGCGTCTGGCTGCACGACGTCGGGAAGCTGGTCGTACCGCTGGAGGTCATGGACAAACAGAGCCGCCTGAGTCCGTCAGCGCTGTCCGATATTCGCCAGCGCTTCACGAAAATGCACCTGCTTGACCGCATTGCCGTTCTGGAGGGAAGACTTTCGCAGACCGAGGCGGAGGCGAACGCAAAGCTGCTTGACGATACGCTTGCGCTGATCGAACGCACTGACCGCGCGGGCTTCCTGCCGGACGCCGAGCTCGCGGCGGTGGATGCCGCCAAAGAGCGCAGCTACACCGATGAAAACGGCGAGATCTGTCCCTGGCTGACGGAGGAGGAGTACACCTGCCTGAGCGTCCGTAAGGGCACGCTCACCGCAGCGGAGCGCGGGATCATGGAAAGCCATGCCGTTGTGACCGGGCGAATCCTCAGCAGCGTGACGTTCCCGAAAATCTATGCCGAGGTGCCGGAATGGGCCGCCGCGCACCACGAACTGCTCAACGGAAAGGGCTATCCCGATCACCTGACCGCCGACTCCATCCCGCAGGAGGTCCGCCTGCTTACCATTCTTGACGTATTCGATGCCCTGACTGCGCGCGACCGCCCGTACAAGCCGGGAATGCCCGTGGAAAAGGCGCTCTCCATTCTTCACAGCATGGTGGATGAGGGCAGCATCGACAACGATATTCTCGCACTCTTTGAACAAAGCAAATGCTGGGGAGGAGAAGCATGAAAAAATCTGTTTTCAAGCGCACGATGATTCTGCTGATGACAGCCGCGCTGCTGTTCGGACTTGCGCTGCCCGCAGC
>JAZQNZ010000166.1:0-8781 GCA_045627665.1 Oscillospiraceae bacterium | reverse complement strand
CCGCAAATTCCGGCATCGCCTGTGACGGGGACGGGATCCTCCTTACGGACTGCTACAACAATGTGATCTGGCGTGTCGACGAAGAGGGCGCTGCCCTGTATGCCGGTAAGATCGGTGCTGCCGGTGTTGACGGAGCCCCCGTCGGCTTTTATGCAGACGATGCGGCGGCTGAGGCGGGCTTTGTTTCGCCGTGGGCGATCGCACCGTTTCTGGACGGCTTTGCGGTTTCCGATCCGGGCGCGAACGTGATCCGCTATATCGATGCAGACGGCGTACACACCGCGGCCGGCAGCGGAAAAGTCGGCCGTGCCAACGGTGCGGCGCGGACAGCAAGCTTCAGCCGTCCGACGGGCCTTGCCGCTGATGACAAGGGCAACCTTTATATTGCGGATACGGACAACGGATGCATCCGCAAGCTCTCCAAGAGCGGCACCGTGTCCACCTATGCCGACGGCCTGGTCGAGCCGACCGGACTTTGCTGGTCGAACGGCTCGCTCTATATTGCGGAAACCGGCGCAAACCGGATCTGCCGCGTTGTGAACGGTCAGGCGCAGGTGATTATGGGCAAAAAGATCGCCGGTGAGGAAGTTGGCGTATTTGTCGGCGGATTTGTTGACGGCCCTGCCGCTAAAGCAGAGTTTGACCACCCGCAGGGCGTCACCGTTGCGGACGACGGGACGATTTATGTCGCCGACACGAACAATGCGGCGATCCGCAGACTTGTCGGCGGTCGCGTTTCGACGGTTTCCGCTGCGCGCGGTATGGATCCGTATCCCGTGAATCCCCGCAGTCTGCTTGTTGAGGACGGTATAATTTTTGTCTGCGACCCTGTTTCTCTGGGAATGTTGTACTGCGATCTTTCTCAGGAGAGCTTCAATGACGTCGCTGACGGCGCATGGTATGCCGACGCCGTTCATCAGGCCACGGAGCGCGGTCTTGTTTCCGGAATGGGCGACGGCAGCTTTGCACCTGACGTCACGCTGAATCGTGCGATGTTTGTCACCATGCTCTCGCGCGTGGAGTATTGCTGCAATGGCAGCGTCATCATTGACGGCGATGCGCAGTTTGCCGACCTGCATGAAGATGACTGGTTTACCGCTGCCGCACGCTGGGCGGCGGATGCCGGTGTTGTTCTCGGCATGAACGGCAATTTTTGCGGCACAGAGCTGATTACACGGGAGCAGCTTGTCACGATGCTGTACCGCTACGCCGTTGCCCATGACTGCGACTGCAGCACGACGGCCGCGCTGGATGGTTTTTCCGATGCCGATGCCGTTTCCGATTACGCCCTTGCAGCGATGCAGTGGGCCGTCGGCGCCGGAATGATCGACGGCCTTGACGACGAAACCCTTGCACCGCAGGGGGCTGCGACCCGTGCAGAGTCCGCGAAGATCCTTGTCGGATTCATGGACGCTGCCGGCTTCTGAAAGACACTTCAAATCTGAAATAAAGCGACCCCTGCTGCCGGAAGGCAGCGGGGGTCGCTTTATAATATGCGATGAGCATCATTAAGTGCGGCATTTCATCATCAAAACCTGATCGGACTCCATAATGATTTTATCGTCCTGATTGACAAGCAGCAGGCGCTGCTTGAGGATGCCGCGGCCGGGCTTGGAGGAATGCTTTGCCTCCGTCGGCGTTACGGCAACGTGAATCGTGTCGCCGATCATGAGCGGCGCCGGATACTTGACGGTGCCTTCGAGAAATGCAATGGTCGTTCCCTCATAAATCCCCATCTGATTGCTCAGACCCGTGGAAATGATGAATCCCAATGCGCCATGGGCAATGCGGGTGCCGAAAAGGTTCTTTTTTGCAAATTCTTCGTCAACGTGCAGGGGATTATAGTCGCCGGAGAGTCCGGCAAATGATGCGACGTCGGCCTCCGTGATCGTGCGCGCGGGGCTGTAGTAGGTTTTGCCGATTTCAAAATCTTCCAGATAGAGCCCTCTGAACTGATAATCGTATGCCATGTCATGATACCTCTGTTATTGAATGTTGTCCGGCAGCCGATGCTGCGGATGAAACTATAGTATCGCAGTTTCGGAAAAACTGCAAGAGGAGATCATAAAAAGTGCTTGCCCGGTCAGAGGACGAAGCCGGCCGCGCCGAGCAGCCCGTTCATATGGGCGGTGTATTTCTGAAGAGCATCCTCTGCAGGTCCCTTACGCTCATCCTCCATGGACATCGTTACGCTGATTTTCCATGCGGCGACGAAAGCGCTGTGCGAATGCAGCGAGCGCGCAAGGTCCTGCTTTGCGCCGTCCGGGGTGTTGCAGACGGACAAAATCACCTTGTTTTCCTTGTGAAACAGCCCGCCGGCCTTCCGCGGGAATACGATGACCATAAACCGCTCCGTTGCCGGCAGAAGAATATATTGCTCCACGGAAGCCGCCGTCGGGCGACCGATGAAAAAATCGTTGAACTGCTCTTTATCCCAGTGCGCCTGCATGAATGCTTCAAGCTCGTTCAGAGTAAACGCCCGGTTGGTTTTGATTACCTGTCTTCCGATCATAAAGACGCTCCTTTCCGAAAATACCTGCATATGTACGTTTTGCGGCTGAAAATTGCGCTGTCGCCGTCAGACTGCGTATGCCTGAAAAATCGCCCGCGGACAGGGAAAATCAATCATACCAATAATCGCCCCAGCCGTCGTCGTAGTAATCGCCGGGGTCGGACCAGGCGTCGGCACCGTCGCCGGGATCGGACCAGATATCATAGTCATCGTCATAATAATACCAGTCGCTGTCATCATAATCCCAGCCGGCGTCGTTGCTCTCATAGAACTGGCCGTCTTCGATGTAGTAATCGTTTCCGAAACCGATGAATTCGTCCTCGTATCCGTTCCAGTACCAGACGTCACCGTCAGAGTCGTACCAGTAATAGGGCGTGCCGTAATCACCGGAATCGCTGCCGCCGGAGAATTGACTCTTGCGGCTTCCGGCGTCGGCAGGTATCGGCTTGGGCGCGGTGCTCCAGCCGGTATCAATGGTGCAGGAATCCGCAATTTTGCAGGCGATGCGGTAATAGTTTTCGATGCGGTTTTCCAGCGCAATTGCGGTGGTGACCAGAACGTAGCCGAAGGGACCGTAGTAGCGGATCTCCATCGTTGCGCGCACCGGGGTATCGGCCGCGGTGTTCAGAAAGACGCTGCCGTCCAGCCAAAGATAACCGACGATGCTGTAATAGCTGCCGCAGTCCTTCACTTCGGAGCCGATGGTTTTGAGAAGATAGTCTCCGTACATACTGCTCGAAAGCTGTTCGAGCATGATGCGCATATATTTGGTCGCGGTTGCGGAACCCTGCGTCATGTAGTCATCGTACCCGGAAATGGGCTGGAAGGATGCTGTGATGTTGGCGAAGATATCGTCCGTTCCCTCCTCCATCTCGGCATTAAAGCTTAAACCGGCGGAAAGCGTGGGGTGCTTCTTTGCGTTCATGGTGATCGGATAATTCACGGAGATGCCTGCAAAGTCACCGGGGAAAGCAATGGTTTGCAGCAGCTCATCCTCGGGGGTGGGCAGCAGCATGATGTAATCCATGCTGGAGAGGACCGCGCCGTTGGTATCCATGGAGCGGCCGTTGATGGGGGAGGTGAACACGGTTAGAACCTGATCGTGTTCGTCGTAAAGCTCCAGACCGTTTTCACTCCCGGCGCACTTGTTTGGGCCGAGCGTGTCGCCGTAGGCGTTGATCGCCATCCACTCGCCCTCGTCGCCGATCACATAGTAGAAAGGTGCATCGTCATATTTCCAGCAGCCGATAAATGCCGAAATATCATAGTTCTCCTCCGGCGCTTCGGGCGCTTCGGTGGGCTTGGCTTCGACGACCTCTTCGGTTGCGGAAGGCTCATCGACGGGCGCGGACTCTGCGGGCTCGCTTCCGCAGCCGGTCAGCAGCTGGCACAGCAGCAGCGCAGCTAGCAGAACTGACAGAATCTTACGGTTTCTTTTCATGGCTTCCTCCAAAATCTCTTTGTATTTCTTGGATAGAAATCTGCTTCAGCGAAACGGGATTTACTTCTATCCCGGACAGTATATCATTGAATAAATGAATTGGCAAGTCGTTTTTGCGGTCTTAAAACAAGCCTCATCGTCTTTGCAAGAGACTTGTTTCACCCGTATTTTCGGAAGCGGAAACGGGCCTTATACGCTCCTGCGCCCGCGTCTGTTTTCCGAAGAGTCCGATGTTGCACGCAAGGCCGAAAATGAGCGAAAAGCAGATCAGCGCCGCATACAGACACGGATACAAAACGGCGACGATCTCCAGGTCGTAAGGCAGCTCCCGCAGGGGCAGCACGATCCAGCGGACGGCGGAAAAAACTGCGGCAAAGATTGCCGCGCGGCTTCCGTCCTTCAGCTTCAGCAAACGTGAGAGTCCCGCTGCCAGAATGACCGCAAGCGCGGCACCGACGATCTCGTAGAGCTGCGTGGGATGAACGATCGGCGATTTTGCGCTGACGGTTTTGAGACTGTTAATAAAGCGGTACTTGGATTCGTTCGCGGGGAACACCATGCCGAACGGCCCGTCTGTGGGTCTTCCGTGACAGCATCCATTCAGAAAGCAGCCGAGCTTCAGTAAGATGATCCCTGCAGCCGCGGGGACTGTAAAAGCGTCTGCAATGACTGCTGTTTTTTCTTTACGCAAAAGGCAGTAAAGCACGATCACTGCCGTCCCGGCGATCAGCCCGCCCATCAGCGAAAGCTTGCCGTAGGCGAGCGTCCACACCGCGAAGCGCTCGGAATATGCCCTTGGATTTGTAATGAAATTGAGAAGTCTTGCGCCGACCAGGGCCATGACAAGCGTGAGAAACGGCAAAATGAGAGCCCATGCACCCTGTTTCTTTTTCCGGAGATACACTGCAGAGAGCAGGATACCGACAATGCCGGCGACGGCGGCACATATATAGTAACTTTGTACCTTTTGCCCGAAAAAGTCTATGTAAGGGTACATGGGCTGACCTCAATTATTTCAGAACATTTATTTGTGCTTCGATCAGGAAAGATTCACTGATTCCTTCCTCAACAACAGCCATCAGAAATACGGCTTTATTGCTCTTCAGCGTGATGAGACCGTCATTTTCCGTGACCTCGATCTCCGTGGTGCCTTCCTCCGTCGTCAGGGTCAGTTTTCCGTCCTTCAACACGCCGGGGGCAGACATCGGAACGACCTCGTCTCCGATCATCGTTCCGCTTACGGTGCAGGTATCCTCGCCCGTCTTTTCGATCGTGAGCTCCTGCCCCAGCTGGATCTCATCAACATACTCTGCAAGAATGGCATCGCAGTCTGCCTTGGAGTTGATCTCCAGATCAATCTCACCGAAATCGCTGCTGATTCCGTCGTTAAGATACAACTGATACATTTCTTCCGTGACTCTGAGCGCTGTAAGGGAGACTGTTCCCGAGTAGGTACCCACCAGATCGTCGATGGTCACGCCGAAATCATAGGCCGGGTTCAGAACGCCGTAAGATTTCAGCTTTGCGATGAACTGATTGACGGCTTCGTCCTTGCCGTTTTCCGTGGCGAGCGATACCCAGTCGTTCATGAGAACGCCCCAGTTGTAAATACCGTCCTTCTGACTCTCTGCAAGGGCATCCTCATCCACATACTGCGTGAGCATCCCTCTGACCCTTGTGATCCGCGCAAGGCGCTCGGTCAGATCGTAATCATCGTCCGACTGCTCGCCGAAGAACCTGTTGTAGTTTCCGGAGCTCAGGCAGCCGTAGGACAGCAGCATCTCTTCAATGCATTCTCTTTCCGTGGCCTTGATCTTCTCGGCCTCTGCCTCCTGCGCCATGCGGGTTCTGAAATAATTCAGAAGACCTTCTTCGGCGCGCTGATCGAAAATTTCTCTGTAATGCTCGTCCAGCTCATCGTAATCCTTGCGGCCCCAGCCGTACTTTTCGCAGGTTTCGGCAACCTTGTCCATGTTATAGAAGCGGTACACGCCCTTTGACCATGAAAAGCCGCTGGAAGTATAAAGGTAGGTCTTGAGAGATTCTTCATCACCGGCGATGACCTCGTTGCCCCACATATCCTCGTAGCCGTTCTTAAACTTTCGGTACAGATCTTCGATTTGGTTGGACTTCCAGTTCGTGAAGGACTCGTTGACCTTTGCGCCGATATAGCCGACGGCTTTCGTGGTAAGACCCGCCGCGGGTACAGCACTGCCGATGGCGTCGCCGATCTCTTTCAGCGCGGTTTCCGTATCGCCGCCTGCGATCGCGCCCAAAATGGTACCGAGCTTACCGGCGTCCTTGAACTTCGAATCGGCCTTTCCGGTTGCAACATTGTAGTTGATCATATCATAAAGCTTGCCGGAAATGATCTCCTCCATCTTATCCTCAAAGGCGGAGGCGTCATTGTCATCGAGCGACTTATACACCGATGTTGCAAGGTCGGTGTACATACCGGGATCGTCGCCGAACTTTGCACCGATCGCATTGATGACCGAAAGGGTCAGCTCCCGTCCGGCTTCCGCGCTTAAACCGAGCGCCTTGATCTTTTCGCTGACATAGGGCTCAAGCTCCGATGCCGCCTGAGTGCAGTCCGCTCTTGCGACAGCCTCCTGCGCGGCATACTTGTCGAGGAACATATTGACCTGTTCTTCCCGCGTGAGCTTCGCGGCGGAGAAGGGACTCAAATGCGGAAGATTCACGGTCAGGGTTTTCTCCGTGCTGTTGTAGGAATCGGGAAGCAGATATTCCACCTCTCCGTTCTCGTTAAAATACAGAACGACCAGTTGACCCAGCCCGCCCTCGGGCGCATCCTCCGGCATGGGAAGCGTGAGCGTCACGTCGGTTCCGAACAGACCGCCCTGATAGCCGTCGGAAACCACATGCACGGGTGTGCCGATGATCTCGTATTTTTCCTCGTTGACATACTTTGCAAGCTCACTGTCCGGCACTGCGTTGACCTCGATCTTTGCACCGTCCTGAAAGGTGTCGGCAGGAACCGAAAGAGCATACCCATTGGTGGCAAGGCTGCCGAGACTCATTTCGGCATTGCCTTTCGTGCTTTCGGCCGCTGCAGCTTTACTGCCGGCAGACTCTCCTGCAGACGCTTTGCCGCAGCCGGCAAGCGGTAATAATACAAGTACGATGACAAGAACCGATGCAATTAGCTTCTTCATGATTTGTTCCTCCAGGTTGATGATGTACGTTTTCCTTCTGTCCCGACTGAAAATCGGATGAAAGCTATGCCTATATGTCAGTTGCCGTTCAGCAGCCACTCAATGCCTTCCATACTGCGGGGATTCCAGACGCTCCAGTCGTGCATACCGGGGCCTTCCTCGTAGCGCAGGTTTGCTCCTTCGCTGTGGAGAAAGTCACGCATATCGCGGTTATGGTCCAAAAGAAAGTCCTCCGTGCCGCAAGCCATGTAAATCTTCGGGAGCGGCTTGCCCTCCGTCTTAAGCTTCCGGTAGAGCACCTCGGGATTGCAGTCGCGCACCTTTGCCGTCTGCAGATCGCCGAAAGTGCGGGCATAGTATTCGTAGTTTGCGATGCCGTTGACATCGCCGGAATCCGGCTGCATATCCTTCAGCTCATCAATGATGAGCGCGGAGGAGAGCGCCATGACGCCGCTGAAACGGTCAGGATAGGCAAACGCCGTGTGCAGTGCGCCGAAGCCGCCCATGGAGGCGCCGCCGATGAATGTGTCCTCCGGTTTCATCGCCAGACCGAACACATCGCGCAGGTAATTGATCAGATCCTCGCCGATAAAGCTGCAGTATTTCTGACCGGTGGCGGGGAGATCGAGATAGAAACTCAGTCCGCCGCTGGGCATGACGACCGCAACGTTATACATCATGGAAATCTGCGAGGCCAACGAGTTGAGCAAAAAGTCCTGACAATTGCCGCTGTAACCGTGGAGCAGGATCAGCGTTTTGGCAGGGCGGTCATAATTCGGGTTCGGCGGAAACATGGGCAGGGGAGGAAGCTCCTTTTCGGGAAGATGCATCCAGAATTCGCCGGGAAGCACCAGAGAGGGGTTACGGAAAGTTACATGTAAGGTTGACACGGCAAAACACTCCATTTCAAATAATAATCAATTTTATCATAGCGCATTTCATTCAAAAGAGGAAACAAAAAATGTCGCTCCGGCTTTTCATTTTGTTGAAACGCCTGCGTTCTCAACCCGAATTTCGTCCGGTGCGGCAGTGCATTGACGGTGCAGATGGGCACAAGCCGGATATTGATGCGGACGATAGGGTACATTTTCATGATTGCGGGCGCAATACCACTACTTGCATGTTAGCATATCGGCCGTGGACTATCAAGAGAGATATGCTATTCATCAAAAATGCAAATCAGGATTTTGCACACGCTATGGAAAATAATCAGTGCTTATGGTAAAATTCAAAGATACGGTGAAATGACAAACGCAATCGTTCTATGCGTTTGCCGCAGATTTTCAGATGGAATTGCAGGGCGAAATGAAGCGTAAAAAAGTCAGGCGCATTTTTGCCTGGCGCTGCCGCAAAGCATGAAGTACACCACAGGAGAAACTCGGATGAAAAAATTCTGCGTGTTCAGCGGATTCCTCGGCTCCGGGAAAACCACAACCATGATGGCAATAAGCAAATACCGCTCTGCGCACTGCGGCAAGACCGCCCTGATCTCAAACGATCTCGGCCACGGTGTGACGCTTGCCGACCATACGCTGGCAAAGCTGAGCGGCTGCAACGCCTCCGCAATGACAGAGGCGTGCATCTGCTACCGGAACGAAGATCTGGCAGAGCGCATCAACGCCTGCTTCGGCGACGGGTGCGATCTCGTGATC
>JAZQNZ010000165.1:0-3701 GCA_045627665.1 Oscillospiraceae bacterium | reverse complement strand
CCCTCGGAAATCGTTCAGCGCATCGGCGAAGAGCTGAATCTCGGTGCCTGCGGAAAGCGGCTTTATGTTACGCTCGGTCAGTTTTCGATCATCCGGCTGGAACGCGACTACCAGATTTCCCTCGGCAACGCCGAAAACTTCATGCCCGCGAAGGAGTGCATCGGCAACAGCGACGATGATCCCTGCACGCTGTTCAGCAGAGTCCGCTTCCCCGTGGAAGAATTTTTCCCGCCCGACACACTCCCCTGCGGTGAATGCTATCGCGATTTTGTATAACGTGTAGCTCCGCAGCAAGGTAAAAATACAGGATCTCCGGTTTTGCAATCAATCGGAGATCTTTATTTTTCGCAAAATCGGGCATACTGTTTGCATGCTTGAACTGATTTACAAAACTTTTACGATTTTTCTCTCCCTCGTCATCCTGATGCGCCTGCTCGGAAAGCGTCAGCTCGGTGAGCTGGAGCTGAGCGAGCTGGTTGTCTCCATTCTTGCTGCAGATCTTGCGGCAACGCCGCTGCAGAACCCGGAGCTGCCCCTTTTCAACGGGCTTGTACCTGTCGCGGCGCTCTATCTTTGCGAGCTGATCCTTTCATGGCTGACAATGAAAAGCATTCCGGCGCGGCGTCTGCTCTGCGGAAAGCCGTGCTTCCTCATCGTAGAGGGAAAGATCTGCCAGAAATCCATGCATAAGTGCCGCTTCACCGTCGATGAGCTGACGGAAGAGCTGCGCGGGCGCGATGTCACAGACATCGCGGATGTGCAGTATGCCGTTCTGGAAACAGACGGAACGCTGAATGTCATCCTGTATCCCGAAAAGCGCCCCGTGACCGCGGGGCAGATGAACATCAGCGAGCCGGACAGCGGCTACGCGACCGTGCTGATCGAAGACGGCATACTGCTTCGTCAGAATCTCACCGTCATGGGTAAAGATGAAGCGTGGCTTGCGAAGGAACTGAAAAAGCGCGGCTGCGGCAGCATCAAGCAGGTATACATCATGCTGCTGTACCGCTCCGGCGCGATCTACTTTGCGGAAAAGGAAAAATAATGACCAAACGGCGCGGTATGGGTCGTCCCGTACCGCGCCGAAGTGCATACTGTATTCAGAGCAAACCGCTCAGTGCTTTTCTCCGAGAAGCTTGGACAGCTCTTCCATAAAGGTGTTGATGTCCTTAAAGCTGCGATAGACGGAGGCAAAGCGGACATAGGCAACCTCGTCCATATCCTTCAGTTTGTTCATAACCATCTCACCGATGCTCTCGGAGCTGACCTCGCTTTCAAGGTGACCGCGCAGCTCCTGCTCGATGTCGTCTGCAGCGGATTCGATCTGTGCCATGGCGACGGGACGCTTTTCGCAGGCGCGCACCATGCCGTTGATCAGCTTCACCTTATCGAAAGACTGACGGGAGCCGTCGCGCTTGATCACGACGAGCGGCATACGCTCAATGACCTCATAGGTGGTAAAACGCTTCTGGCACTCAAGGCACTCGCGGCGGCGGCGGATGGTGGTACCGTCCTCAGCAGGACGGGAATCGATAACCTTGCTGTCGGTATATCCGCAAAACGGGCATTTCATATTGTGATCCTCCGATAATGCATTTTCATTATATTGGAATTTTATCACAAACCGCAAGATATAGCAAGGCTTTTTTGTATACATACCGTATATTTGTCGGATATCGCTCTTGAAAGGGGCATCGCAGCATAATATAATACAGGCATACTTTCGATTTGAGGCAAAACCATGTCTGAATACATCAAAATCGTAGAAATGATGGAGTGCGACCGCTTCTGCCAGCTTCCGCCGAAGCAGATTCTGGAGCACTGCCTGAGTGTAACGGTCACGGACGCCGAGCGCGACGGCTGCGGCCGCGCCGCGATCTACAAGGCCTGCGGCGCCGTCTGGATGATCTCGCATATGCGCATTGTGCAGTATGCCCCCATCGGGCCATACGAAGAGCTGGTCTACCGCACCTTCCCCCGCGTTGTGGACGGAAACCGCTACATCTATTATGTCGAGATCTATCGCGGGAGCGAGTGCGTCGTACGTTTTGACACCTCCTACATCCCCGTGGACAAGGCGCAGCGGCGGATCGTGCGTCTTTCGCAGCTTGAACCGCTGTGGAAAACGCCAGCACGAACAGCCGACAGCCCCGCGCTGCATTCTCTCCGCCCGGCCTGCGATTTCACTCCCTGCGGCAGCGACACCGTGCGTCTTTCCGACTGTGACACCAACGGTCACATGACGAGCGGCGCATACCTCTCCCTCGCCTGCAACGCCGTCGGCTTCTGGGAAAGTGAGACGCCCCGTCTGATGCGGATGATGCAGGTCGATTTTTCCCGCGAAGTCCTGCCCGGCACATTGCTGAGCTTTGAACGCGGCGAAGCAGACGGAATATGCTATATCCGCGGCATCAAGCCGGACGGCAAAGTTGCCTTCACCGCCGCCTGCGAGTTCTGAGTGCAATGCGCCGCCAAAATCACCGTCTCCCAGAACTTACCGCTTGCGCATGCACGGCGCAGTCCGGTAAAATGGAGGCGGTGATTTTTATGTTCCTGCAAAAACTGAAGCGGAGCATCGAAGCGATGCCCCGCCCTGCTTACATATTTCTCCGCGCCGTTCTGGCGCTGGCCGCACTGATGCTCTCCGCCTCGCTGCTGCTGTTTCTGTCTGCGCGCGGAAACAGCACGGCGCAAAATCATCTTGCCGTGCTGTTTCTGGAAAACCCGGCGGGCGTGCTGCTCACAGGGCTCATCGGTCTTGCGTTTTTTCTGGATCGCAGTCCGTGAGCGCCTCCAGCTCTTCGCGCGTCGTGACGATATTCAGCGCCTGCAGAAGCTGGCTCGTGCTCATGCGCTCCGGCAGCGCAAGCAGTTTTTGCACGCAGCGGCGCTTCGCAGCGCTGTCCGCCCCGCCCGAAAGACCGAGCCGGTAGAGATCGGCATGGGTGATCGTGCCGCGCGGCTGCACTGCGGCTCCGTCCATCGTCGCGCCCGCCGCAGCAAGGGCGTTCAGGATGATTTCGGGCGTCATGCCCTCTACGCCGAGCTTTCCCTCCTTTGAGGGGGAGCTTTTCCTTTTTTCCTTGCCGAAGATATCAGGAATAAATGCGTTTTTAATATACTGCGGTTCCACAATGCCGCCGAGGAAGCCCCGGATCACCTGGCCCGCGCCGTCGGAGTCCGTCAGAACGATCAGTCCCCGCTCATGGGCAAGCCGGCGCAGAAGCGCCTGCTTTTCGTTGTCGTTGAAAACGCCGAAGCCCTCCGTGCAGACAATGGGCGCATCAACGATCTGGCGCAGCGTGTTCATGTCGTAGCGCCCCTCTACGACGATCACTTCTCTGACACTCACCATATCAGTTCACCGCCGCGAGACGCGCAAACAATTCGCGGATCAGCACATACGGGTCAATTCCCGTGCTTTTCATCCGGTAATCATACTCCGCGCAGAGTTTGACGCATTCACCGAGCTGCGCCGACGTAAACGGTTTTGCCGCAAGGCAGAGCTTGTCATAAACAAAGTCAAATCGAACGCCGCACAACTCCATGATGTCCTGCTTGCTCCGCCCGGAATCCCGTCCGAGCTTTGCGGCATACAATCGGCGCATCTGCATTCCGATCAGTGCCGTCAGAGCAATGGGGTGGTTTTCCTTATCGTCCAGCAAATCGCTGAGAAGCCCGGCAGCCGCATCATAGCGCCG
>JAZQNZ010000164.1:0-6818 GCA_045627665.1 Oscillospiraceae bacterium | reverse complement strand
CCGTGGCAAATGCCGTTGTGCAGGAAAAACTGGGTACGGTCGCGGTGCTGGAGTGCGGCGAGGTGTGGCACGGCGTGACGTATCAGGAGGATCTGCAGAGCGTGAAGGACGCCATCGCGGCGCTCAGGCGCGCGGGAATCTATCCGGAGGGACTCTGGGAATAATCGGGGACAGAAACAGGCAGCGCACGCGGCCTTTCGACTGCGTGCGCTGCCGGCTTTCGTTAGTCTGCAAAATATTTTTCCACAAAGTCGATGCGCTCCACCCGGAACTCCCGGCCCTTCAGATAGTTGAGGATGCCGGCGTCGGTGGGGAAATCGAAGCGGAGAAGGTAGGAGTAAAGCGCCTGACCGTCCGTTTCGGCATATTTTTTGTTCTCGCGCTCGCTGCCGTATTTCCCGTCGCCGAGGAGCGGCCAGCCGGCGTGGGACATCTGCGCGCGGATCTGGTGGGTGCGGCCGGTGTGGAGCGTGCATTCCACAAGGGAGAGTCCGCCGGAGCTTTTCAGGAGCTTGTAGTCCGTCACCGCGGTCTTGGCGCCCGGCTCCGGGCGGTCCTTCACATAGACCTGATTTTTCTTTGCGTCCTTGAAGATGTAGCCCTCCAGTCGGCCCTCCGGCGGCTTGGGACGCCCGTGGACGACGCAGAGATAGCGCTTGTCGATCTCCCGGTCGCGGATCTTTTCGTTGAGGATGCGCAGCGCCTCGGCGTTTTTCGCTGCGATGACGATGCCGCCGGTGTTGCGGTCGATGCGGTTGCACAGCGCCGGAGCGAAGGAATTTTCCTCCCGCGGCTTCCACTCGCCCTTCTGGTAGGCGTAAGCCTGAATGTTGGCGATGAGGGTGTTGTAGTCCCACTTGCCCGCGCTGTGGCACAGCACGCCGGGCTTCTTGTCGGCAAGGAGGATGTTTTCGTCCTCGTAGACGACGTCCAGCTTCGGCGTGGAGACCTTGAGGTAGGAGTTTTCCTCCTTCGGCGTTTCAAAGAATTCGTCGTTGATATATAATTGTATCAGATCGCCGGAGACGACGTGGTAATCGCGCTTGCTGCCTTTCCCGTTGACCTTGATGCGCTTTAAGCGGATATACTTCTGCAGCAGGGATTCCGGCAGCAGGGGAACGGCCTTTCCGACAAAGCGGTCAAGGCGCTGCCCGGCGTCATTTTGCCTGATGGTGAGTTCTTTCATGCGCAGCCTTCTTTCATCGCTTGTATTATCGGAGAAAAACTGCGGAATGTCAACGATTTTTGTATTGACAAGCCGGAATTGATAACTTATAATACTTAAGCGACTGCATGAGAAGTTGCTGTTTTTTCATGCGCATATGCAAGAGGTTATCCTATGTGGCTTGATTTGAGTAAGATCATTGAAATACCCGACGCACGGAAGAGCTTTGAGGTGACACTCGACCCCGAGCATCTGTCCGATCCCGCCGTGCAGTGTTTCAAATATCCGCCGGAGGCTCGCGGTGAAGTGGTTAATACCGCGGGGCTCCTCAATCTGCGCGGAGAACTCAAGGCAGAAATGACCTGCGTCTGTGACCGCTGTGGAACGGTCTTCGACCGCAAAAAGGTTCTTTCACTGGATGTTCCTCTGGCAGCCGACGTAGAGGACGAGGCCGAACCCGAGGTGTTTGTCATCGAAGGGGACGGGATCGATCTGAACGAGGTTCTGGAAACCTGCTTCATTCTGGATATGGAGACCAAAAGTCTCTGCAGCGAGGACTGCAAAGGTCTTTGCCCGACCTGCGGAAAAAATCTGAATGAAGGCCCCTGCGGCTGCACAAAGCCCCTTGATCCGAGATTTGCAGTTTTGAGCAGTCTCCTGGATGACAGCGAAAACGAATAAAATATTTGCTGTGATGATCAGCTTGAATTTGTAGGAGGTAAATCACAATGGCAGTTCCCAAGAGAAAAGTATCCAAGGCAAGACGCGACAAGCGCCGTTCCAACGTCTGGAAGCTCGAGACGCCCGCAATCGTTGCCTGCCCCAACTGCGGCGCCTACCATCTGCCCCATCGTGCCTGCAAGGCCTGCGGTATGTATAACGGCCGCCAGGTTCTGAAGGTCGAAGAGGACAAGAAGTAAAAGAGTCATAAAGAAGCGGGTCTGCCGGATTATGCAGCCCCGCTTTTTTATCTTTCGCAAAATTCCGTCGAAAAGGAGGCACGTCCGATGAAAAACGTCGTAAAAAGCATAGATCAAGACTCCCCGCTGCTCGGCAGGATCCGGACCGGATGGGAGCTGCTCTCCATCAACGGCAGCGTGATCACGGATGTGCTGGACTATAAGTATTATGCGTACGACCCGTCGCTGCTGCTGGAATTCCGTACGCCGGAGGGGAAGCTTCGCCTTGTCCGCGTGCGAAAAAACGAGGGCGGCGATCTCGGCCTGGAGTTTGAGACATATCTCATGGACAGACCGCGCTCCTGCGCGAACCGCTGTGTTTTCTGCTTCATTGACCAGAACCCGGCGGGGATGCGGCAGAGCATTTATTTCAAGGACGACGACGCGCGGCTGAGCTTCCTCATGGGGTGCTATATCACCCTGACCAATCTGACGGAGCGCGAGGTGCAGCGCATCATTGATCTGCGTATTTCTCCCGTGAACATCTCCGTTCACACAACGGATCCCGCGCTGCGCGAAAAGATGCTCGGCTCGCCGCGCGCCGGTGAGGTCATGCAGATCATGCGCCGCTTTGCGGACGCCGGCATCACGATGAACTGCCAGATCGTCTGCTGCCCCGGCTGGAACGACGGCGCGGCGCTGGAGCGGACGCTGGGCGACCTGCGCACACTGCATCCCGCTGTGAACAGCGTGTCCGTCGTGCCTGTCGGACTGACAAAGCACCGCGCGGGACTGACGGTGCTGGAGCCGTTTTCCCCGGAGGGCGCCGGCGCGCTGATCGATCTTGTGACGCAATTCGGAAACAACTGTCTGAAAGAATGCGGAACGCGCCTTGCGTTCTGCTCCGATGAATTTTATCTCCGCGCGGGCAGAGAGCTGCCGCCGGACGATTTTTATGAGGCGCATACCCAGCTTGAAAACGGCGTGGGTATGCTGCGCCTGCTGGAGCGGGAATTCCTGCTGGCGCTTCGGTGCGCCGACGCACCTGACGGCGTGCCGTTTGCCGTTGCGACGGGCGCTGCCGCAGCGCCGATGATCGAGACGCTGCTTTCAAAGGCGAAGGAAGCGTTTCCGGCGCTGGACGGCAGGGTTTACGCCGTCCGCAACGATTTCTACGGCGAGCGCGTGACCGTCAGCGGACTTGTCACGGGCGGCGATCTGATCGCGCAGATGAAAGACCGTGACATCGGCAGACGGCTGCTCATCTCTGCGGATATGCTGCGCCGGGAGGAGGCCGATTTCCTTGACGGCGTGACGCTTGCGCAGGCCGCCGAAGCCCTCGGCGTGCCGGTGTATCCCGTCTCCTGCGACGGCGGCGACCTCTGCGATGCGATGTTCGGTATCCTGCCGGAAATCCCCGCACCGCACGGCGACGCCGAAGTTACGGAGTATTATCCTTATAATCAAAGCAAAAGAAAGGGAGGCTGAACGATCGTGTCAAAACCTCTTGTAGCCATTGTAGGCCGCCCGAATGTGGGCAAGAGCCTGCTGTTTAACCGCCTGGCCGGACAGCGGCTGAGCATCGTCGAGGATACCCCCGGCGTGACCCGCGACCGCCTGTATGCCGAGTGCGAGTGGGGCGGAAGAAAATTTGATATTGTCGATACCGGCGGCATCGAGCCGACGAGCGACAACGAAATATTGCTGTTCATGCGTGAGCAGGCAAATATCGCCATCAACGCTGCGGATGTGATCGTGTTTGTGACCGAGATCGGCACCGGCGTGACCGATGCGGATAAAGAAGTTGCCCATATGCTCAAACGCTCCCACAAGCCCGTGGTGCTCGTTGTGAACAAGATGGACAACCCGGCGAGGATCGACCCGACCATATACGAATTCTATTCCCTCGGCCTCGGCGATCCCATCGCGCTCTCCGCCGTTCACGGCCACGGCACCGGCGATATGCTGGACGAGTGTTTACAGTATTTCCCGCCGGAGGAGGAAGAGGAGGCCGAGGATGACCGCATCCGCGTTGCCATTATCGGCAAGCCGAACGTCGGAAAAAGCTCGCTCACAAATCTGATCACGGGTGAAATGCGCGTTATCGTCAGCGACGTGGCGGGCACAACGCGCGACGCCGTTGACACGCAGGTGGACAATAAGTTCGGAAAGTATACCTTTATCGACACCGCGGGAATCCGCCGCAAGAGCAAGGTGGATGACCGGATCGAGAAATTCTCCGTCATGCGCGCCCAGCTTGCCATCGAGCGGGCAGACGTCTGCCTCATCATGATCGACGCACGCGAAGGCGTTACCGAGCAGGACACCAAAATCGCAGGTCTTGCGCATGAGGCGGGCAAGGCGAGTATCATCGTCGTGAACAAGTGGGACCTTGTTGACAAGGAGACCGGCACGATGGAGAAGATGCGCAAGGATGTGATGCGCGATCTGAGCTTTATGAGCTATGCGCCCGTCGTGTTCATTTCCGCCCTGACGGGACAGCGCGTGGACCGCATCTACGAGCTGATCAACTACGTCAACGACCAGTCCGCCATGCGCATCACCACCGGTATGCTCAACAATGTGCTTGCCGACGCGCAGGCGCGCGTGCAGCCGCCTTCCGACAAGGGCCGCCGTCTGAAGATCTATTACATGACGCAGACCGGCATCAAGCCGCCCAACTTCGTCGTATTCTGCAACAGCCGCGAGCTGTTCCATTTCTCCTACCAGCGCTATCTGGAAAATCAGATCCGCGCCACCTTCGGATTGGAGGGAACGCCGATCCGCATGGCGATCCGCCAGAAGGGGGACAAGGAAGAATGAAAGTGCTGCTTCTGGTCATCACGGCCGTGATCTCCTATGTGCTCGGCAGTCTCAACGGGGCGATCATTTCCACCCGCTTTATTTATCATCGGGATATCCGTGAGCTTGGCAGCGGAAACGCGGGACTGACGAACTATTACCGCAACTTCGGCGCACCCGGGATGGCGCTGGTCATCCTGATCGACATTCTCAAGAGCGTGATCTCCATCCTGCTCGGCGGGCTGCTGCTCGGCTTCGTCGATGCAGCGATGATCGGAAAACTGTTTGCGGGCTTTTGCCTGATCATGGGGCATATTTTTCCGGCGTACTACCAGTTTCGCGGCGGCAAGGGCGCCCTCTGCGGCATTACGCTCGCCTTCATGGCGGACTGGCGCGTCGGGCTGTGCTGCCTTCTCGTTTTCCTCGTGATCGTGATTTTTACGCGCTATGTTTCGCTCGGCTCGATCACGGCGGCGATCCTTGCGCCCGTGTTTCTCTGGATCTTCGGCTACGGCGCTCTGCCGGGGCTGCTGCTGCTGTTTTCCGCGCTGCTGATCGTTGTGAAGCACGCGGAGAATATCGTGCGGCTGATTGCCGGTACGGAAAGCCGTCTGCAGATCGGCGGAAGCCGCCGCGGCCGCGATGAGGACGACTTCGAATAATTTCCTCTTTCGGAAAATTTCATATTCAACCGCAAAACCGCGATATTCCCCGGCGCAGAAGAACTGTGCCTGTGAATGTTGCGGTCTTTTTTTCGCTTTTCCCGGTCAGCTTCCGGATGATGCGCATTCCTCCCGGTACAGCAGGCGTCGCCTGATCACATAGAGAGAACTCGACGAAAGGAAATGAACGTATGAAAAAGAAAGTTTTAAACATCATTTTGGCGCTTACGATGTGCCTCAGCCTCCTGCCGATGTCGGCGCTGGCAGTGGAGCCGGAGCCGCAGCCGGAGCCGGAGTAGCACGATCACCCTGTTGATGGCATTGACGAGTGGACAGCGTGGAATTCAACCACCGGCCTCCCCGGCACGGCGGGCAGCTATTATCTGACCGAGGACGTGACGCTGAGCAGCGCATGGGATGTCCCAGACGGTACGACCAACCTCTGCCTGAACGGTCACGTCATCAAGAGGACCGGTTCCGGCAGAGTCATCGAGATCAATTACAGCAACAGGACGCTGAACCTCTACGACTGCGGCACGACGGAGCACAAGTTTACGGTCGGCACAGACGGTCTGTGGAGCTATGTCGGGACGTGGAATGACACTGACAGTGAAAGCGCAACCGTGAAGAAGGTCACCGGCGGCGTCATCACCGGAGGCACCGGGGTAACGGTGGGCTCTACCTGGACCATTGGTGGCGGCGGCGTGTACGTCTACGGTAAGTTTAATATGTACGGCGGCAACATCGTCGGCAACAAGGCGAATAGCATCCACGAAGGTGAAGATGTTACAGGGGATAGCTACTTTGGATATGGCGGCGGCGTGTACGTCGACTACTACGGTACGTTCACGATGTCCGGCGGAGCTATCGCGGGAAACGTCGCAAAAGAAGCTGTGGTGATAAATGAAACGGTCCCGGATGCCGTACCCGTCACCGTGGGTAGCGCCGGTGGCGGCGTAAATAACAGCGGCAGCTTCACGATGACCGGCGGCGAGATCACCGGCAATGCCGTGACCGGCACTAATGGGGCTGACGGCGGCGTGTATGAATATGGCAGCTTCACCATGACCGGCGGATCGATCGCCGACAATAATGCCCAATACGGCGGCGTGTATGAAAAAGGCATCTTCACCATGAAAGGCGGATCGATCACCGGCAACACAGCCAAATACGGCGGCGGCATCCAAAATCAATCCCCCGGGGTGATTTATCTGAGTGCCGAAGCGGACAAGACGATCACGATTACCGGCAACACGGCGACTGGTGCTGAAGGCGGCATTGCAAACTGGG
>JAZQNZ010000163.1:0-2784 GCA_045627665.1 Oscillospiraceae bacterium | reverse complement strand
CGACGACGCGCGCCTTACCGAGCTGATCGGTGAGAATATCAAAAACGAGCTGCTGGAACAGATCGAGCTGGTGGAGGGTGCGGGAGCTGACTTTGATCTCGCCCCCGTACACTCCGGCAAGCTGAGCCCCGTGTTTTTCGGCTCTGCACTGCATAATTTCGGCGTAGAACAGTTTTTGGAAAGCTTCCTGAAGCTGACGACTTCGCCGCTGGAGCGCAGGAACGCCGAGGGCGGCGCGGTCGATCCGTTTGACGATCACTTTTCCGCCTTTGTTTTTAAAATTCAGGCAAATATGAACAAGGCGCACCGCGATCGCATTTCCTTTATGCGCATTTGCTCCGGCAAGTTTGAGCGCGGAAAGGAATACTTCCATCTGCAGGGCGGCAAGGCGCTGCGTCTGGCGCAGCCGCAGCAGATGATGGCGGATGCCCGCGATATCGTTGACGAAGCCTATGCCGGCGACATTATCGGCGTGTTCGACCCGGGAATCTTTTCCATTGGCGACACGATCTGCGAAGCGGGGCAGAACGTCCGTTTCTCCGGGATCCCGACCTTTGCACCGGAGCATTTTGCCGTGATCGAGCAGACCGATTCCATGAAGCGGAAGCAGTTTGCCAAAGGCATGACGGAGATTGCGCAGGAGGGCGCCATTCAGATCTTCTTCTACCCGAACAGCGGTATGGAGCAGGTCGTGGTCGGCGTTGTGGGCGTTCTTCAATTTGACGTATTAAAATTCCGCATGAAGAGCGAATACGGCGTGGAGTATATCCAGCGCGATATGCCGCATGAGTTTATCCGCCGTGTGCAGAATCCCGAATTCAACGGCAGTGACTGGAATTTCACCGGCGATACCCGCTGGGTCAAGGACGTTCACGGCAAGGATCTGCTCATTTTCAACGGTGCATGGACGATCCGCTGGGCGGAAGAGAGAAATGAGGGCCTTTTGCTGACGGAATTCCATCAGGATATCGAGCAGGGCTGACAATAAGAAACCGAGGCGCTGTTTTTTCATGAAACCTTATCGCATTTTTATCATCAATCCGGGCTCAACCTCTACCAAGCTATCCATGTTTGAAAATGAAAACTGCCTTTTTACGGAAGACACCTTTCACGATTCCACGGTGCTGCGGCAGTTTCCGACATTCAATGACCAACTGGATTACCGCATGGAGGTTCTGCGCCGCTTCCTGCGTGACCACCGCATTGACCTGACCGGCGTGGATGCCATTGTCGGACGCGGCGGCGGCTGCCACAGCGTGGAGGGCGGAATCTATCATATCGATGAGACACTGCTGCGCGACACGCGCAACTGCGTCGGCGGCATCTATCATTCCTCGATGCTCGGTGTGCAGATGGCGGCTGAGCTTCAGAAAGAATACGGCGGACTGATGCTGATGATGGATCCCACCGTAGTGGACGAGCTATGCGACCTTGCTCGTGTGACCGGCGTGCGCGGCGTATATCATAAGGCAGGCAGCCATGCGCTCAATATGAAGGCCGTAGCAAGAAAGCACGCGGAGAGCCTCGGAAAACGGTATGAGGACTGCAATCTGATCGTTGCGCATATCGACGGTGGCATTTCCATTTCGGCGCACAGAGACGGCAGAATGTTTGACGGCAACAACGGCAGCGGCGGCGACGGCCCCATGAGCCCGACGCGCATGGGCGGCATGGCGGTCACGGATCTGATCACAAACTTTCCGGACGGCTCCAACGCCAGATTGAAGGATCTGTGCAGTCAGGCGGGAGGCTTCAGCAGCCATTTCGGAACCTCCAATTCCGATACCGTTCACGCCATGGTTGAAGCGGGAGATCCGCGCGCGGCGCGAGTCTGGAGCGCGATGATCTATCAGACGGCGAAGTATATCGGTTCCATGGCTGCGGTGCTGGAGGGGAAGGTCGACGCCATCGTTCTGACCGGCGGGCTTTTGCGCTTTGACGACATTGCGGAAAGCATTCGGCGCTATTGCGGCTGGATCGCACCGGTCGTCTGCTATCCCGGCGAAATGGAGCAGGAGGCAATGGCACTCGGCGCGCTGCGCGTCCTGCGCGGGGAAGAACAGGTAAAAACCTATTCGGGCCGTCCGGTTTGGGACGGATTTCCGGACGATTGATTTTCCGGGCAGGACAGGCATAAGGTCTGTTCTGCCTTTTTATCGTCATGGCGATATTTTGGAATTGTTTTGAAATTATTCATGTTCTTTACGCGCGAGCGTGATATAATATATTATTAAAAATAGAGAAAAGGAGCGTTGCATTGTGGCGCTTTCGTTGCGGAAAAAAACCGAGAATCCCGATACGCGCGTTCAGCTTGCCGTTGTCTGTGCCGATCCCGAAGTGGGGCTGACCGCACAGCAGGTGCAGCAGCGCGTCGGTCTCGGCTATGAGAACAAGCCGGTTGATCCGCCCGGAAAGACGGTTAAGCAGATCATTCTCAGCAACATTTTCACATATTTTAATCTGATTTTCTTTATCCTTGCTGCGTTTGTCATCGCCGTGCGTTCATGGAACAATCTGATGTTTATGGGCGTCGTGATCGTGAACATGGTCATCGGTATCGTGCAGGAGCTGCGCAGCAAGAAAACGCTCGACAAGCTGACGCTGCTCAATGCTCCGCACGCCGCAGTTGTGCGCGACGGTGCCGAGCAGCAGATCGAAACGGCTGCGCTTGTCCGTGATGATGTTGTCATTTTCCGCAGCGGAGATCAGATCTACGCGGATGCGGAGGTGCTGACAGGGGAGTGCCAGGTTAATGAGGCGCTTGTCACCGGAGAGGCGGACGAG
>JAZQNZ010000162.1:0-2276 GCA_045627665.1 Oscillospiraceae bacterium | reverse complement strand
TCCGCCGTCTCTGCGGAATTGAGGGGTCTGCCGAGGTCGCCGAGATGCGCAACGCGCACACCGTCAAAGTCAAAAATACGGATCATGCTCTTCCCGCGCTGTGACCCGCCGGCATCGTCATGGTCGCTTTCCAGCTCGGTCAGGCCAAACATAGGTGCGCAACGCTTCGGGACGGAGATATTCCCGGCGGCGCTGTGGTCACCGTGACCGTGACTGCAGTAGACAAACTCTGCGTCCAGACGCAGCGGCCCATAGCCCGCAACGCTGCCGTCGGCATACGGGTCAAGAACGATCCGCTGCCCGGCATAGGAAATGCGAAAGCAGGCATGGCCGAAATACTCGATCAAAACAGAATCCATGACGTTTCCTCCATGTAAAAAATCAAGAAGCGCCCTCTGTTCCGCGCCGTGCGGAACAGAGGGCGCAAAAATTCATTATGCGATGCGCGGTACCACCTCTGGTTTGCCGTCAGCGTCGCCGCTGCGGCCTTGCGGCGTCCGGTCACGGACGCACGGCGCTGTAACCGGGCGCTCCCGTCGCAGCCTACTCGCGGTTTGCTTTCGGTGCACCGCTCGGGGCTGTATTCACCGTGCGCGCCCTCTCCCCCTCGCAGCAAAAAAACCGGGGTCTCTCTTGGCAGCGCGCGCACACTTACTTGTGCCCGTCATCGCGTTTAACATTGAAATTATACAGTTTTCATGGTCGTTTGTCAACGGGGATTTGCGGCCGCCGTACAGAGTTTCACGCCCGCTCGGTTTGCCGCGCGTTCAAAGCGGATGCGGTTGACAAGCGCAGTCCCATCGGCTCATCCGATCCGGCGGCACTCCAAATAATAGCGCTTGTCCTCCGCGTGACCGATGGAAAAGCTCTTCTTCGGGAACGGCCCCGAGCGGACGATGGATGGAAACAGCTCACCCTTCTCCATCTTCGGCAGCAGGATCGCCGCGCCGTCTGGACGGGTGCCCATGCCGACTGCGGTATCATCATTGTGGATATAGTCGATCGTTCCGCCGTGCGCCGCCATATACTTCCGGCAGAATTCCTCCGCCGCGCCGATGATCTGCCCCAGCGTCATGCCGCAAACAGTCACGCATCGCTCCCCGTTCGCGGTCAGCAGACGCATCGTATGCCGTGTATCCGCCGTACCCGAAAGTGCGCCGAGCTCCGCCGCGGCAGCATCGAGAAAAGCGGCAGGATCGGTTCCGAACAGCACCTTGTGGATAGGCTCAAAGGTGATGGCGTCGTCATGGATGTTCACGATCTCAACCAGACTGTAACGCGCGGGGTGCGTCTCGCGCTCCGCTTCGGAAAGCGTGCCGCGGATTGCCTCCCAGCACTTCTTTGCCGTCGCAAGCGAATGGTTGCCGTCGCCCATTGCAAAGATCGCCGGTGCGGCGTCACCGTACTTGCTGCGCAGCATCGCGGGATCTGCGAGCGCGTCGATCGCCCGATCCGTCCGCTCCGCCGCAGCGCCGTTCACCTGCCAGCCGCAGATGTGGCCGCCGTTTGCGGAAAGGTCAAAGTCATAAAGCTTCGCAAGCGCCGCTTTCTCGGCAGTCAGGCCGCGCATGACCGTATCCTCCGGATCGTCGATAAACACCATAATATGCGGCATCTCCAGCGCCGCCCCCTCGCGGACGCGCACTCTCGGCGGCAGGCGGTCCTCCACCGTCCCCTCCGTCGCCCGGATGGGGCTGGCGGAGTCCGCGGAATAGTCATACGCGTCCAGATCCAGAACGCCCATCAGTCCGCGGCGCACAACGCCGCTGCGCAGCGTGCGTTCCAGATACACGTAGCTGCTTTTCACTTCGCAGAACACGCCTTCGGCAAGATATTTTTCCATCTCCGCGTTGATTTTCTTCGCCTCGGCAAACTGATCTCGTTCGGAGAGATATGCCTCCGGGAGCATCAGATGCAGCGTACTTGGAACGCCGGCGCAAAGCTGCTCCAACTCCGCCCAGTACTCCGGCTGGGAGGAAAACTGATCGCAGGCAACGACGCTCCATTTCGTCATATCGCACCCATTCGGCAAAAGCAGATCGGCACGGTCAAAAATTCGTTTCATAAGGCATCTTTCTCCTTTCGCGGCACTGCCGCATTTCAAACCGCGCAAAAAAAGATTGCATCTCCGCGCGGCAATGTGGTATGATACATAGGATAAAAACCATATTGCGTAGATTATAGCATCTGTCCGACTATAATTCAATAAAGAAATAAAGTGCCGGGCTTTTTTCCCGCCCGTCCCCACTTTTTCGATTCCCGGGTGTAGCGAAGTT